>CAZLLC010000143.1:0-4995 GCA_964560245.1 uncultured Oscillospiraceae bacterium
ACCAGTGCAAGGTCTGCGGCAAGTATTTCACGGATAAGGAAGGAACGGTCGAGACCACAAAGGATGCCCAGAAAGTTGAGGCGTTGGGGCACTCCTATACATCCATTTCGGCAGTTTCCAATATGGATAACCCCATGGCAACGATGGTGGTAAAGGCCGGTGACCTTAGCGTTACGGGCACCTGCGGCAGCTGCGGCGAGAGCGTTGCCATTGTCGAAGGAATTGAGCTGGAGGACGCGACGCTGGCACTTGGCGAAAACACAGTTACTGTGAAGTATGGCGCGCTTTCCACTACCGTTACCATCGAAGCCACAGAGCTGTATATCGTTCTTGACGGTACTGTTACGGATGATACCTATGTTTATTCCAGTGGCAAGAGCAAGGAATATACCGACAGGGAGGAGCTGGGAACCTACTCGTCCTCGTACAGAGCCTACGTCAGAGTCAATGTCAGCAATATTCTCGAAAACGAGCTGTTTTTAGCCAATCGGGAAAATGCGAAGCTACAGCTTGTTCTTGCTGTTACCTCGGGAAGCATTCTCGACAGCACGAACTTTACTCTGAAGGCGTATACGCCTGCCGCCGGCGGCACCGATGCTCCGTTTTCTGCGCTTACATGGAACAGTGTAGACAACAAAGAGGGCTCGATCGGTGTGTACAGCCAGCTTCATTGGAACAATGGCGTTGTGCTTTCGCCTGATGTTCGGGTTGAAAACAGCAAAGTGATTATGGAGCTTAGTTGTGATCAAATCTCGGATTACATTGACCAAGACGGTAATATACTCTTTGCGTTCGCAACGAATACCTCCGGCTTAAAGGTGGGTTCCATTGAAAACACATCCAATAAGCCCTCGGTTAAGGTCGTTATTGACGGAAATGTTTCTCTTGTTCGGCACAACGCCCTGAAAATGATGGTGTTGCCTTATCAGCAGAGCAAGCACCGCTGTTTTGATATTTTAGAGGTGCTCTAATATCATATTTTACCGGTTTCGTTCCAGCAATCCGGTTTAAGAATAATTAAGTAGGAGATGTTTTTATGAAAACCAAACGTATTTCCCGTATGTTGGCGATGGTTCTTGCACTGGTTATGGTGCTGAGCACAGCGCCCTGGAGCGTTTTGGCAGAAGAAAGCGCAGCGCAAAGTGCCAGCGTGGCACAGTATAACGTGACACTGACCGACGATCTGTGCGTGAACTTCTACCTGAGCATTCCTGACATCAGCAACACACAGATTCAGGTAACGGTAGGAAACGGTGAAGCTGTTTCTTACGAAGCCTCTGCCCTTGAAGTGAGTGGCGAGTATTATGTTGTGCGCGCAAACATCGCTGCAGCACAGATGACAGATAATATTAACGTTGTCATTCTCACCGACGGTGCAGAGGTTGTAAACAGCAATTATACTGTGGCGCAGTATGCGGATACTGTGTTGGCAAGCGACGATATGAGCGTGTACCACGAGCTTGTACTGCATATGCTGAACTACGGCGCAAAGGCGCAGCTGTATTTTGATCACAATGCAGAAGCTCTGGCCAATGCCGGTCACGAGCTGACAGAAGAGGCTACGGTTCCTTCTGCTGAAAAGGCGCTTACAATAGATGGCTCTGTTACGGGCATTTCTTTCTATGGCGCTTCGCTTTTGTTCCAAAATAAAATTGGAATTCGTTTCTATTTTAACGCGCCCGACGGTGTAAACGGCTATACCTTTACTGTGGGTGAAACACAGTATGAGGCAGCTTCCAACGGCACACTGCACTATGTACAGATCAATGGAATCAATCCTCAATGTTATAATGAGGATGTGACCCTTACTGTTTCTGACGGCACTTCCAGCCAGGCTATTACATATAGCCCTATGCACTATATTGTTAGAATGGCGCAAAATAATTCCGCGTCTGATGCGTTAAAGACATTGCTTACCGCTATGTACGGCTACCATTTGGCAGCCTGCGAAGTAGCAAAATCTCTGATGAGTGAAATTACCATCGGCGGCGTGATCGTAGAGGACACATATGTTTCCGCCAGTAATACAGCTGCTAAGGAGACAAATTACGCAGATAAAACCGAGCTGAATGCCAATAACAGCAGTAATTACAGACCCTTGTTCAAGTTTGATCTTTCCGATGCTCTGGAGTCTGAGGGTCTGGAAGAAAACAAGAAATTCGCAACCGTCAGCTTTACCTTTGGCGTTCCCGTTGGCAAAGACCTGCTGGCAGATGCCGACTACAGCATTTACGGTTTTCTTCCCGGCGAAGGCGCAAGTGATGTTGATTTCACAACCGTTACCTGGACAAGCGTCAAAGATGGAGAGCATTCCAAGATTTACCGCTATTCCGGAAATGAAAACTGCGTATTTCTGAAAAAGGAAGTTCCTGCCACGGAAGTTGCCGATATCGTATCTGTCGGTCAGGTTGATAACAAGACTTACATTACCTATACCTTGCCTTATACCGATATTGAGCAGTTTATCTGCACCGATGCGGGCGATACCTATGGCTATCTGATTATGGGCTTCGATTTCCAGCAGACAATCAGGCTTGCGTCTATGGAAAATGAGTCCTACAGTGCCCCCGCGGTATCTGTAACCTACTTCGTTGAAAAATACGATGGAGAGATTTATATTTCTTCCGTTGCAGCAGATGGCGGTGACGGCAGTCTTGAGAACCCCTATAATTCCCTGAATGCTATTTCTGAGCTTAAGATCGGCCCCGGTACGCAAATCTATCTGGAAAGAGGCAGCCGGTTTACCGGCCAGCTGTTCCTTGAGAATGTCAGCGGCAGCCAGGAGAAGCCCATTGTTGTGGCTTCCTACGGCGAGGGCGATAAGCCGATCATCGACGGCAACGGTCTGACGGGCACCGGCGTTCTGCGGATTAAAAACTGCAGCAATATTATCGTTAAGAATCTGGAGTTCACCGATTCCGTTACCACTGAAGGTGACAGACGCGGTGTGCTGATCACCTGCGATAATAATGAGGGATCCGGGGATGTTATCACCTACGAGAATATTACTCTGAAGAATCTTTACATTCACGGTATTCACGGCTACCTTGATGCTGAAAACAGCGGTATGTCCACTGCTTCCAAGAAGACCGGCGGTATCCAGGTTTGGTCCAACGACGGTCTTGGCAGAATTGACGGTCTGAACATTACAGACTGCCGTATCGAGGATGTATCCAATGCCGGTATTGCGACCTGGTATATGGCGGACGGCACATCCAAGGTCAGTCCCTATGAGGAAAGCTTTAAGGCTTACGCGCACCTGAATGTGAATATCTCCGGCAACAAGATCAGCAACATCGGCAAAAACGGCATTTTTGTCCGTAATCTTTACGGCGGCGTGATCGAGGAAAATGTCGTTCACGATACAGCCTTGTATTGCGTTTCCGGCAATAGCATCGTAACCTCCTATGTGGATGGCACTGTGATCCAGTATAACGAGGGCTACAACAATATGGCACAGAAGGCAAGCGACGGTGCACTGCAGGATGGCTGTATGCTGGATGCCGACCTGTACAGTAAGGATACTGTATGGCAGTATAACTACTCCCACGATAATGCCTTCGGCCTGTTTATCAACTGCACAAGCATTGAGGACAAGGCAACTGTCCGTTACAATTTGTCTGTAAACGACCACGGTGATAAGGGCATCATTTATCTGAACTATGCTTCCAGCGGCATTGATGTTTATAATAATACCATCATCACCGGCACAGATACCGGATGTATCATCCAGTCCAGCGAAAACGGAAATTCCAACATCTATAACAACCTTATCTATAACCGCTCTGCCAACGCAAGCTTTGCCATTAACGGCACAATGGAGTCCTCCTACAACCTGATTTATAACGAGGATGGATGCAGCATTGCGGATGTGGGTAGTTTTACCAATGAAAACGGAATTTCTGCGGATCCCCTCTTTGTCGGATATCCCCAGAAGGCCAGCGTTGCCGGTATCCAAAATCTGCACGGCTACATCCTGCAGGCAGGTTCTCCCGCCCTGGGTGCCGGTGCAGCGGTAGAAGGCGTTGAAACCGACATCTTCGGTAATGCCTACACCCAGTCCGTTGGCGCCTATTGCGGCAAGGGTCACGCCTATACCAATCTTTCTGTAGTGTCCAATCTGAGAAATCCCATGGCATCCACAGTTGTTGAGCCCAGTGATCTGAGCGTAACCGCTACCTGCTCCTGCGGTAAGAGCTTTGTGATCACCGACGGAATTGAGATCGACAACGCAAAGCTGGTGCTTGGTGAAAACACAGTCACTGTGAAGTACGGTGGCATTTCCACCGACATCATCATCAATGTGACGAGCGAGGCCACCGTCCTGAATGCCACCGTCGCAGACGATACCTATGTCAATTCCAGTAATAAGGACCGCGACAATTCTGCTTCCACCGAATTGAGCACATATGCCGACTCGTTCAGAACTTATTTCAGAGTGAATATCAGTGAGGCTCTGGAAAATGAGCTGTTCCTGGATAACAAGAATAACGCAAAGCTCCGTCTGGTTCTGACTGTTACCTCTGGCGATGCTGCCGGTGCTGAAATTATTGTCAAGACCTACGCACCTACGGAAGGTATCACCGATGCGGCTTTCTCTGCGCTTACCTGGAACAGTGTCAATAACAAGGAAGGCTCTGTTGGCGCATACAGCGCGCTCAACTGGGGCAACGGTATCCAGCTTGCACCTGCTACCGCTGTGGGCAACGGCAATATCATCATTACACTGAATTATAACGATATTGCGGATTATGTTGACGGTAACGGCAACATCCTTTTGGTGTTTGGTACGCATACCTCCGGTCTGAAGGTCGGCTCTAACGAAAATACCACCGAAGCCAACAAGCCTGTGGTTATGGTCGTTCTCGGCGAGGTACATTTCTGTGTATACGATCAGCAAGTAGCTACAGAGCAGTATCTTGCTTCTGCAAACTGTGAGGAAAAGGCAAAGTATTATCTGTCCTGCACCTGTGGCGAGCATGGCGAGGATACCTT
>CAZLLC010000144.1:0-4826 GCA_964560245.1 uncultured Oscillospiraceae bacterium
GTGACATTGGCCTGTGTGCCGTTCCTTATTTCATATTTTGAGGAATACGCGGAATGCCCAATGCGGAAGGCATATATGCCTTCCCTACGAAAGTGGCCGTAGGGAACGGATACATCCGTTCCGCGTAACGCAAATGCAGCCGTAGGGAACGGATATCCGTTCCGTGTAACATAAACGTAGCCGTAGGGAATGGATACATCCGTTCCGCAATGACATATATTACTTTTTCCAATCAAGGATCCTTTGAATACCTGCAACCAATGCATCAATATCTTGCTGTGTGGTTTCCCGGCTGAGAGACACCCGGAAAGAACTGTCCATCACCTCCGGCGGCAGCTTCATAGCTGTCAGTGTATGGCTGCGGTGACCCTTGGCACAGGCAGAGCCGGCAGAAACACAGATGCCGTCCTCTTGCAAAATGTTAATGGAATTCTGTGTAGGCACACCGGGGATGGAAACAGAAAGGATATGGGGCGCATCGTGCGCACCGTTGATCATGATGCCGTCGAGTTTACATAACTTCTTGATCAGCTGATCCAGCAATTCTTTTTCCCGGATTATATCCTGCCGGAAGCTGCTGCCCACACTTTGACAGGCTGCGGCAAAACCGAAGATGGCAGGCGTACCTTCTGTGCCGCTGCGGTAGCCGTATTCCTGACCGCCGCCCAATAGCAGGGCAGGGAAGGACTTAAGCCGGGGGCTGATATACAGCGCGCCTGCGCCCTTGGGCCCGTGTACCTTGTGACCGGAAATGCTGATCAGGTCAGCGCCCAGTGTTTTTGCCTGAAAAGGTACTTTCAAAAAGCCCTGAACCGCATCAGTGTGGAAAATAGCATCCGGGCAGATCCGGTGGGTCAGCTTCGCCATTTGGCTGATGGGCATTACACTGCCCACTTCGTTGTTGACTGTCATAACGGAAACCAGGATCGTATCCTTCCGCAGAGCCTGTTTTAAGTCCTCCAGACTGATATTGCCTAAATGATCCGGCTGCAGATAGGTCACCTCAAAGCCACGGGCTTCTAAATCCTTCATACAGTTCAAGACGGCGTGATGCTCAATAGCGGTGGTGATGATGTGTTTACCTCTTTTACCCATCCGCTTCACAGCACCGATAATTGCCCAGTTGTCCGCCTCCGTACCGCCGGAGGTAAAAAATACACGGTCAGCTTCCGCGCCCAGCGCCGCGGCAACCTGCTGCCGGGCGGTCAGTATATCCCGGGCAGTATCGATGCCGAAATCGTATAAGGCGCTGGGATTGCCCCAGTTTTCCGTTACAGCCCTGTTTATTGCTGCCACAGCTTTCTCGCAGGGCTTTGTGGTGGCGGCGTTATCCAAATAAATCATATGATCACTTTCCTACGCAGAATCGTTCGAAGATCCTGGCGGTAATATCCTCTCTTACAGTTGCGCCGGTGACTTCACCCATAGCTTCCATGGCAGTTTCCACATCGGTGAGCACCGCATCCGGAGTCTGCCCGAGCTGCAGTCCCTGCAAAGCAGCCAGCATTGCTTCATATGCACGTCCAATGGCATCATACTGCCGGGCGTTGGTCAGCACAGAGCCGTCACAGGGCGTATGTCCGTCAAACATTTCATCCACAACATCCTTTAATTGCTGCAAGCCATCGCCGGTTTTGGCGCAAATGGGGATCACGGTCATAAAGGGCAGATCACTGGGCTGAACCTTTTTGCCCAGATCCGCTTTGTTGATCAGGGCAATGGCGTTGGGATGCTCACAGCAAAGCTCGATCACCTGACGATCCGCTTCTGTTAAAGCTTCTGATCCGTCACAGACGAACAGTACAAGGTCAGCATTTTCAACTTCCTTTTTGGAGCGCTCCACGCCCATGGCTTCGATCTTATCGGCGGTATCCCGGATGCCGGCGGTATCGATCAGCCGCAGACGGGTCTTGCCCAGCATTACGGTTTCTTCCACCGTGTCCCGGGTGGTGCCGGCGATCTCAGTCACGATGACCCGTTCGTAGCCTGCCAAAGCATTCAGCAAACTGGATTTACCCACGTTGGGTTTTCCAACGATGGCGGCGGCAACGCCCTGCCGTAGAATGCGACCCTGTCCGTAAGTCTGCAGCAGCTCGTACAGGGCTTTGGCGTCTGACCGCAAGGTGTTGCGGTAGTTTTCTAAACCAAAATCCTCAATATCTTCATCCGGGTAGTCCAAAACAGCGTGGAAATGGCTGCATATATCGGTCAGATCATTGTATATGGGCTGCAAAGCTTTTTGCAGTCTGCCCCCAACCTGACCGGCGGCGTTGGCGGCAGCATCGGCAGTTTCGGCTTCGATCAGGTCGATAACAGCTTCAGCCTGCGTCAAACCTAACTGTCCGTTAAGAAACGCCCGCTTTGTAAATTCTCCCCGTCCTGCGGCGCGGGCGCCTGCGTGAAACAGAGCGTCCAGTCCGGCAGTCAGCACGGCAGGGGAGCCGTGGCAGTGAAATTCCACAGTATCCTCACCGGTGTAGCTGTGAGGGCCCCGTGTATAAACAGCCATACACTGGTCAATGACCCGCCCTTGCTTGTCACGCAGTGTGCCCAGCATCAGTTTGCGGTTGGGCGCCTCCTGCAAGAATGTCCCATTATTTAATGTAAAGACCCGATCCGCTACTGCTGCACAGCCATCACCGGATAACCGGATGATGCCAATGGCGCTGACAGACAGACCGGTGGATACGGCGGCAATAATATCAGACATACAGTGTCCTCCTGTATATGAGCTTATATGAGCCGATTATATCACCACAGGAAAAGAATTTCAACGCCAAACCACATATTCCGGAAAAAGATGGGAAATACTCCCTATGAGGTGACAATATGCCAACGCCCAAATATACAGGTGCATTGACCCACGAAAATATCAGCAATATTTTTACGGATGCGGCTGATTTCTTCTCCCGGCAGATACATTGCAGCGGTCATACATTATATGCCTACGCCATAGACGGCTTGATCTCCGGAAGCGATATGGCACAGTATGTGCTCAAACCTATCCGGGAACTGCTGTTGGGCGAAGATATGTATACACTGTATAAAAAGGCGTTGGAAGGTACGGTGTACAGTGCCGTGGCAAAACCGGCGCAGACTTTGGACGACGCGGCAAGGTTTTTGGTAAACGGTTTTTGCGTGGTGCTTTTTCCGGGGATCGGTGCTGTTGCGTATGAAGTAAAAACACCGGAAAAGCGGGGGATATCTCCACCGGATGTGGAAAATACCGTCAAAGGCGCCAAGGATGCCTTCGTGGAAACAGCCCGCACCAATACCGGTCTGATCCGGCGGCATCTGAGAAGTCCGGAGCTGCGGCTGTATGAAACCACAGTAGGCAGACGAAGCCTGACCAATGTGACGGTGGTGTGGCTGGAGGGGATCACCAACCGGGAACTGGTACTCAAAATGAAAGATCGCCTGGGGAGAATCGATATCGACGGCTTTTTGTCACCGGCAGCTGTGGAGGAATATGTGACCGGTTCCCGAAAAACGGCATTTCCAATGCTGCAGTATACCGAGCGCACAGACCGCTTTTGCCAGGAAATATTAAACGGAAGAGTGGGTCTTTTGGTGGATGGCCTGCCGCTGGGCTATGTTGCGCCGGTAGATCTGATGTATCTGATGGAAAGTATGGAGGATCAGGGCAGGGATTATATCGGTGCGTCCGCGGTACGGATCCTGCGGTATCTGGCGCTGCTGACCAGCCTGCTTCTGCCCGGTATTTATATTGCCCTTGTAACGTTCCATCAGGCGGTCATCCCGTTGCCGCTGCTGCGCTCTATTATTGAAAGCAAACAGGCAGTGCCTTTTTCTACAGCGGCAGAGGTGTTAGGGCTTTTGGTCGCGTTTGAGCTGCTGCAGGAATCCGGCGTCCATTTACCCCAATCCATTGGGCAGTCTGTGTCTATTATCGGCGGCATCGTAGTTGGCTCCGCCGCGGTGGAAGCAAGGATCATTTCACCGGCAGTGCTGATCGCTGTCAGTATTGCCGGGGTGTGCGGTTTCGTGCTGCCCAACCGGGATGTAGCCAATGCGGTGCGGCAGTGGCGTTTTTTGATCGGGGCGCTGTCCGCGGTTTTCGGGATCTTTGGAACGGCGGCAGGACTGCTGATCCTTGTGATCCACTTGGTAAGCTTGAAGAGTCTGGGGGTCGGATACCTGTGGCATACGGGTAAGTTCATCCGTCCAAGACTGAAAAAGACCATCTATCGTGACAAAGCATTGAAACCGGAGGATAAAAGAAAACAGAAATGAAGCGTATTATTATATATTGTATGATTCTTGGGGCAGTTTGCCTGATCCCGGTACAGAAGCAGGATGTTGCCACCTTAGAGCCTATTCAGGCTGTTTGGATGTCAGAAGAAAACGGAGCAGTGGTACTGAAAACGGATACCGATGACGTGGGCGAGGGAGAGAATGTCCAAGAGGCACTCGAAAATATGAAAGACCAAAGCACCGGTGTGGTATATCTGGATACGGCACAGTATTTGCTTGTGACAGAAAAGGCAAAACACAGGATCCCTGAAATTGCCGGTTATTTAAAGGGCTCTGTTCGTGTCTGTTCGTGGGAAGGAAAGGGAGAGCTTGTAGATGCGGCCCGGTATATGCAAGCACGAAAGCTGGGGATTCGGCTGAGAAAATGGCAGGAAAAATCCATTCTTCCAACCGTTCCGGATCTTAACGAAAAAAATGTTGATTTTTTGAAAAATAGTTCTTGACAAGTGGGGGAGGGCGTGTTAGAATAAGCAAGCTAACCGCGTTGCGGAAGGCGTCTGTACCTTGTAAATTGAATAACGCAAAGACGAAATGAACACCTTGGACAATAA
>CAZLLC010000145.1:0-4796 GCA_964560245.1 uncultured Oscillospiraceae bacterium
CCGCCGTTTTCATCATCGAAAATGGCATAGCAGGCGTGCAGGTTCATCTTCTTGGTGCCGGGGCACAGCTTCAGGACCACATCCAGGTCTGCCATCAATTCTTCCGGGGTTCTTGCTCTGCCCATATAGTTGCCCGTGGTCTGAATACCGCCGGTCAGGGGCTTGTTGGGGTCGGTGTCAAAGCCGCGCACATCGTCACCCTGCCAGCAGTGCAGGGAAACAGGTGCCTTCATCAGCTTTTCCATTGCCGCTTCCACATCAACGCCCAAAGCAGCATACTTACTTTTTGCTTCCTGATAACTCATATTTTTATACCTCCAATTGAATTTTCAGATTGCCCAGTGCTGTTGCTTCGATGGGCAGCGCGACCACTTTCTTGCCGGTTGCTTCTTCGGTCAGGCGGTTCAGGAACTGATTCTTGGCACCGCCGCCAACGATATACATCTTGTCATAGGTCTTGCCGATATTGGCTTCCAAATTATGAAGCGCATCCCGATAGCAAATTGCCAAGCTGCAGTACGCGCAGCGGAAGTAATCACCGATGCTCACAAGCTTGCCATCGGTAGCCTTATCGAAGGCTTCCTTCATACTCTTAGGTGCCATAAACTCCTGTGCGTTGGCATCCACCAAAACATCACAGGTGCTTTCTTCCGCAGCCTTTACAATGTCCGGGAAAGGCATATCCGGGCACAGATCCTTACGCAGCTCGTTGATCAGCCACATACCCATAATATTCTTCAGATAGCGGATATAGCCTACGCCGCCTTCGTTGGAATAGTTGGACTTATAGCTGCCCTCGTCAGTCAAGGGCTGCGGGATCTTCACACCCAGCAGGCTCCAGGTGCCGGAGGAAATAAAGGGTGCGTTTTCTTCCATCGGAATGCCTTCCACAGCGGAGCCGGTATCGTGGGTGGCACACAGCACCACCTGACAGTTGCCGCCGACTTTCTCAGCGATCTCAGGCAGCAGCGGTCCCAAAACAGTGCCGGGCTGGGAGAGCTTGGGGAACAGATGCCGGGGCAAGCCCAGCTTGTCCACAATTTCCATATCAAATTCGCCGGTCTTGGCGCTGACCATACCGCCAGTAGAGGCTTCTGTATACTCCCGTGCTTTCACACCCGAAAGCTTATACATCAGGTATTCCGGGATCATCAGCGTATCGGTTATGCCCTCCAGACGACCGTGCATCTGATCATCATAAAGCTGATAGATGGTATTGAAGGTCTGGAATTGAATACCCGTGTGGCTGTAAAGTTCTTCAAAGGGAATGATCTTATGTACTTCAGGAATAGAACCGTCTGTACGGCTGTCACGGTAAGCATAGCAGGGCCATACTTCCTGATCGCCTTTCATCAGGACGTAGTCCACGCCCCAGGTGTCCACAGACAGGCTCTTGATCTGCGGGTACTCAGCAAAGGCTTTGCCAATACCCTCCACCACATAGCCAAGCAGCGCCTGCATATCCCACACCAAATGTCCGTCCTTAGACTGGACACCGTTGGGGAAGCGGTAGACCTCTTTGGTTTGGATGGTGCCGTTTTCCTGCCAGCCAACAATGTGGCGGCCGGAGGATGCGCCGATATCGATTGCAAGACAGTAAGTCATTAAAATGACCTCCTTCCAAAATATAGCGATTGATGTTATCAGTATAGCACAGTTATTCCGGTTTGGCAACAGATTGATTTATAGGTTTTTGCCAAATTTGTATATAATTCAACAACAAATTTTTGAGGGTGTCTTTCCGCAACGGCAGACACCCTCTTATTCATAAAAAGAACTTGCGCTCCATTACTTCCCGAGCCGGTCTGCAGATGCCCAGGAAGATCAAAAATCCGCCAAACAGCAGCAGCACACCCATAGGATAGAACGACCATCCTATGAAGCCGATACCGGAAAAAGTAATATAGATCAACAGCTCCATCAGCGGCATAAAAAGACCTGCAGCTATAGCTGCGCCGCCGTAAACATAGAGCCTGCCCCGGCGGACATATCGCAGCAGTGTGACCACCGCCGTTACCACCAGCGCGCAGTAGCCGGTGACCGGAAAGGCAAAGGACAAAAACCATCCGCCTTCAGTCGCAAGATCCACATACAGCAAGTATAGTCCGGCTGCCAAAAAATCTACCGGTACAAATATGACCGGATTAGGCTTTTCAAACCACATCGGCAGTACTGCCACGATATACAGGAACAGCAGCGCACCGATCACATAACCGGACCAGGTGATCGCACCGTGCAAAGGAAGATCACAGGCCAAAACGATCAGCAGCGGCAGTATAAATAATGTTAACAGTGTGATCTGAACACCCCAGGGGCTAAACTCCTGAGCAGGATACTGCTGGGCAGGATAATCATTTTCTGCCACAACGCGCCGCAGCTTGGGGTGATAGACCTCCAAACCGCACAGTGGGCAATTTTTTTCAGAATCGGCAAGCTTTACGCCGCAGGAAATACAATACATTTTGTCACCTCTTATTGTCCGCCGTTGGAGCTGACTTCCGCTGTCAGTTCCAGCTGCTGCAGCACCTTAAAAAACGCCAGCTCCAGTTCCGGCTCCCGGGTATTGCGAATAAAATTGATATACATCTGATCCTTAAAGGAGATCACGCCGCAGTTATAGGGCGCTGTGGCCTGGGCGCCCAAAATGAAGTCCAGCCGCTGGACATAGGGCATCATTTGCTCCGGCAGCTTCACAACGCCTAAGTTTGAAAGGCTCAAGCAGGATTTTTTCTCGCCCACTGCATTAAATACCGCTTTCATCACCAAATTTTTGATAAATAGGGGCATGATCTTCACGAAAATGCTCTTTTCCGAATTTACATTCGTAGCGATCTTTGTGCTCATTTGACGGGCAGTGATATCCAAGCCCATCCAATGCTGCACCAGCTTGCAGATCTCCCCAAATTCGTATTCACCTAAACGGGGGTCCAATTGGGGTGTTGTATACAGAGCGAAATTACGCAGGGAGCTGCTGGGGAATATGCGCCGCAGGTTCACCGGCAGCAAAACCTTGATAGCCTTGCGGCGGCGGATATTGGGTACTTTTTGTATTTGCAGCTGCTGCAACGCCTGCATCATTACAGCGCCTAAAAAAGCCGTAACCGTTACGCCATACTCATGGGCTTTTTCCAGCACCTGCTGCGCCGATAGCTTAAAGCAGGTCAAATTCATATAGCCGTCAGGCTCCGGTGTGCCGGTAAGCCGCCAGGCATCATCCTCTTGCCTGCTGGCACTGACCGGACCGGCATACTTTTGAAAGCTATCCTCCAATTCCTCTTTGGAGGGCTCGTCCAGTCTGCCCAATACGCCTTCACCGGCGTGAACCGGTATGCCGTATTTTTGCTGCACATATTCCGCAACCAGTGTTTTCAGGAATATCAAGCCACCGGTGCCATCCGTCAGCGAGTGAAAAAATTCCACTGCCACCCGGTTTTTATAAACGATCACACGCAGGGCGCAGCGCCGGGCTTCTTTTTTGGACATTTTCGTCAAGGGATAGCTGCTCTCCTGACGGATCACAGGCGCGTGTTCAAGCTGCTGCAAATAATACCAAAATGTTCCCCGGCGCAGCCGCACCGCAATAGAGGGAAAGCGCCGTACCGTCACATCCAATGCCGACTGCATCACATCCCGGTCAACGACCTCGGTCAGGGTGGCGGACAAACGGAAAATATTGGTCCAGTTCTGATTTCTTGCCGCAGGATAGATCTTTGCCGCATTGTCCAGCCGCATCCAGCGCAGCTTATTCTCCCGGCTCATACAGCGCTCCAGGAAACGGTTGATGACCTTCATATCCTCTGCGTCTTCCTTAATGCCGTAGACAATATAGGCGTGCCAGCGATCTGCCTTACAATAAATATTGCTGCTGCAGCCGCTGCTCAGCAGCTTTTCGTGCAGCTTCCGGGCATCACTGAACAGCAATTCCTCCTTTGCCGCAAAGATCAGCGATGGGGGCATTGCAGAAAGATCTCCAAACAGCGGCGAGACCATCGGAGCAGCGGGTGTATCTGTATAGCTGTTGACGCAGTTTTGCAAAAATTCCACAGACAGAGAAGGATCGCTGTCCTGATTATCCTGATAGGAAGCCCCCGAAAAAGTCAGATCCACCCAGGGAGAAATAGCCACAATGCAGCTGGGCAGCGGCATTCCCATTTCCTTCAGCTTCAGACACAGGCTGTAGCACAGACCGCCGCCTGCGCTTTCACCGCAAAGGGTGATATGCTTGGGACTGTAGCCCTTGCTCAGCAAATACTGATAGGCAGTCAGGCTGTCCTCCAGTGCTGCCGGAAAAGGATGTTCCGGCGCCAGCCGATAGCCCGGGCAAAAAACCTTTACGCCAAACTGCTCCGCCAGCGTAATACCAAAGCCACAGGCATAATCCACACTGCCACAGGTAAAACCGCCGCCGTGCAGGTACAAGATAACGCCCTGACGCCGTTCGTCCTTGGGGGTGATCCAGCTGCCTGTAAAATTATCGAAAATGTGATCTTTGCGCACAAAGTGACCGCTGCGTGCAACGCCCACCAAATCTCCGATCAGATCCTGCCCTTTCCGCATCGTTTCCAAAGAGCAGCTTTTGAGCAGCGGCTTCAGATGCTCCATCTGACTGCGGATCATTTTGGGAGACAGTGCCATAAAAATCACTTCCTTTCAAAGCTGACAGTCCTGCCATCATAACAACACATAAAATATACCATACACTTGTTCATATTTCAACATTTATCATTCTGTTATTGTATCCAGTATGTGTCAAGTAAATATTGGCAAGATTCTTTTGGGGGAAATTTTACGCTCTG
>CAZLLC010000146.1:0-4768 GCA_964560245.1 uncultured Oscillospiraceae bacterium
ACATATCGGCGCATTCAATATCAGCAATATTCTCTATATGCAGAAGACTGAGCAAGGTCAGTCCCTCCCAAGATCAATTGAGCAACGCTTTCATTTCTCCACAGAACAGCGCGGCTGCATTACTGTCACGCATAACGATCATCACTGTATCGTCACCGGCCAAAGTGCCCACCACCGCGTGGGCATTCATGGTATCGATGGCAGAGCCTGCCGCCGAAGCAAGACCGGGCAGTGTATGGATCACCACGATATTCTGGGCATAATCGATCCGCACGATGCATTCCCGGAAAATGGTGTTTAAACGGCTGTTAAAGCTGCTGTCAATCTCACTGGTGGCAGCAGTATAACGGTATGTACCGAAGCTTGTTAATTCCTTTACAATGCGCAGCTCTTTAATATCCCGGGAGATGGTTGCCTGTGTGCCCCGAAAGCCCTCTTGCTGCAATTCTTCCAGAAGCTGCTCCTGGGTCTCTACATTTTTCGTAGAAATGATCTCTAAGATTTTCGCCTGTCTTTGACTTTTCATTTTCTACACCTCATCCGTGGTTGAATTTCATATTTACAACATCAAAAAAGCTTCTTTCCTTTAGCCGGACAAGCTTTGTGGACAGCTTGGATTTGCGAATGGTGATCACATCACCCATATTGATCTTTGTCGCCTTACCGCCGTCAACGGACAAAAAAGCATTGCGCCGGGCGTTTTGTGTCAATCCTACGGTCACTGTACGGTTTTCAGATACAACGATGCTTCGGCAGCCAAACTCGTGTGCGCAGACCGGTGTCACCAATATGCTGTGCGCCTCCGGCTCCACAATAGGACCGCCCGCAGACAAGCTGTAGGCAGTAGAACCGGTAGGCGTAGCTATGATCACACCGTCGCCACCACATTCCAATGCCTGTGTTCCGTCACATTCCACCTTCATATGCACGATGCGGGCAACTGCACCTTTTGTAATTGCCGCATCATTCAGGCATATATCGTGAAAGATAATATCCCGGTCACGGTGCACTGTCACATCCAGCATCATTCTTTCATCAAGCACATAATCGTCCATTGCGATCCGTGACAGTTCCTGAAGCTCGGTGCTTTCCAGTTCTGCCATAAAGCCCATTGTGCCGATATTTACGCCTAAAACCGGTACGCCGCACCGTGTTGCCGCCTTGGCCATATGCAAAATTGTGCCATCACCGCCAAAGCAAATAACCATTGAGGCAGTGGGCAGTTCCCGATCCAAGCGGAAAAACCGCAGATCTCTGGGCAGCTCGTAAGCCCTGTCCACCTCAAAAGGTAAACAAAGCTTTACATCCACACCGGCCTGAATCAAAATACGCATAGCTTCCCGAACAGTTTGAAAATTCCTGTCCCGGTAGGGGTTCGGTGTCAATATTACCTTCTTCATCATATCACCCCTTCAGCGTATTGTGGGCATCGGCAACCACCTGTGCGGTATCCGGTTGGATACCAGGCTGATCAGACAGTGTCAAATGCGCCAAAAATTCGATATTTCCTTCCGGACCTTTGACCGGAGAAAATGTCAGCCCTAAAATTGTAAAACCAATTTCTTTGGTTAATGCTACAAAGCCGTCAAGGACCTCCTTATGAACAGCAGGGTCCCGGACAACACCTTTTTTACCAACCTTTTCCTTGCCAGCTTCAAATTGAGGCTTGATCAGGCAAAGCACCTGACCGCTTTCAGGCTTCAGGAAGGTTTTAATAACGGGAAGAACGATCTTTAGGGAAATAAAGCTTACATCCACAACAGAAAGATCCAAAGGCTCTCCTAACTGTTCCGGGGTCACATAACGCACATTGGTGCGCTCCATAACCACCACACGGGGATCAGAGCGGATCTTCCAGTCCAGCTGACCGTATCCCACATCAATGGCGAAAACCTTGCTGGCACCCTGCTGCAGCAGGCAGTCGGTAAAGCCGCCGGTGGACGCACCGGAATCACTGCACACATAGCCTGCAGGGTCAACGCCAAAATCACGCAATGCCTTCTCAAGCTTCAAGCCGCCGCGGCTCACATAGGGGCAAGACGCGCCACGGACTTCGATGGCTACGTATTCTTCATAGGAAACACCGGGCTTATCTGCCTTTTGCCCTTCTACATAAACATTGCCGCTCATAATAATGGCCTGGGCTTTCGTTCGTGAATCAGCATACCCCTGTTCCACAAGAAGTACATCCAGGCGCTTTTTAATTTTCACCGGTATGCACCTCCATAATATACCGGGCTATCGACTGCCCGTCCAACCCATAATGGTGATAAAGTTCAGATATACTGCCGTGGGTCACATACTGATGACCCAAATCTATGCCCTCAACACGGCAGTCCGAAACCCTGTGGTACAATTCCCAAGCAAGGGCTTCCCGAATGCCGCAGCCGGCACAGGCTTCTTCAATAATTACAAAGTGGGGATTTTCGGATGCAGCAGCAATGATCGCGTCTATAGGAAGGGGCTCAGCAGTCAGCAGACGCAGAACTGTTGCCTCTATCCCCTTTTGGTGCAGAGCTTCAGACGCATCCAGAGCATTTTGCAGCAATGTCCCATAGGCAATGATCGTTACGTCCTTGCCTTTTCGGTGGCACTGCACACCGCCTGCTTCTGCAAATTCTGCTGTCCAGGCAGAACCGGAATACCCCCGGTCACCGCCACGGGGATAACGGATCGCCACAGGACCGTTATGATCCATAACAGCCCACTGCAGCATATCTTCCAATTCCTTACAGCTGCCGGGGCACAGGATCTTCATTCCCGGTGCATGCCGCAAAAATCCAATATCAAAAATGCCGTGGTGCGTTTCACCGTCCTCGCCCACCAGTCCTGCCCGATCAACCGCAAGGATCACCGGCAGCTTCAGCATACAAATATCCTGCAGGATCATATCATAGCTGCGCTGTAAAAAGGTGGAGTAAAGGGCAACCACCGGTTTCATCCCCTGCTTGGCAAGGCCGCCTGCCATAGACACGGCGTGTTCCTCCGCAATGCCCACATCATACAGTCTTTTGGGGAAATTTTTCTTGAAATCCAACAGACCGGTACCGCTGGGCATTGCCGCTGTGATGGCGCAAAGCTCCGGCTTTACATTGCCCAGGCGCACCATCTGATCGCCAAAGGCCTGAGAAAACGTAAGGGTATCAGAGGATTCTGTTGCGCCGTTCCTGGGATCAAATTTTCCGATGCCGTGGAACTTTCTCGGATTTTCTTCCGCAGGCTTATAGCCGTGCCCTTTATGGGTCAGCACATGAAGCACCACCGGCTTATTCATTGCCTTTGCTCTTTGCAGCAATTCGATCATCTGCTGTGTATCGTGACCGTCAGCAGGTCCAAGGTAAGTAAAGCCCATATTCTCGAATATGGTTGCTGGAATCAGCATTCGCCGCACCCAATCCTTTACAGAACGGGTACCTCTGTACACCACATTGCCGCCGGGGATCCGGTCCAGAAGCTTTCTGTAACATTCCTTGATCCCCAAATACCTGGGCTTTGTCCGCAAATTACGCAGATGGAAGGCCATTCCGCCCACATTCCGGTCAATAGACATTGCATTATCATTCAAGATCACGATCATCGGTTCACCGCTGACCGCCGCATCGTTCAGACCTTCGTATGCCATACCGCCGGTGGCCGCGCCGTCACCAAGCACTGTAACAATATGATAATCCTGCTTCAGCGCTGTTCTTGCCCGTGCCATACCAAGCGCGATGGATACCGAACTGGATGCGTGTCCTGCCACGAAAGCATCCGTATCACTTTCACCTGGCTTGGGAAAACCCGCCATACCGCCAAATTGGCGCAAATTATCAAAGTCCGCCTGGCGATCAGTGAGCAGCTTATGAATATAAGACTGATGACCCACATCGAATACCAGACGGTCTTTTTTTGTGTTAAAAACAGTTTCAATGGCAACTGTCAGCTCCACAACACCCAAATTGGATGCCAAATGACCGCCGGTTTTGGAAACACTGGAAACAAGAAAGTCACGAATCTGCTTACACAGAATCGTCCGTTCCCGTTCATTGAGCTTTATCAAATCCTGATGGCCGTGGATTCTCTCTAAAATAGCCACTTAAACACAACCTAACTTTTCTTTTTATTCAGTAAACGTGGGATGTTATGAATACCCCATATAAGCTTTCCTACAGAAGAAACGATCTGTGTACAAGAACCAATGGCATATGTTTTACCAATCGCTTTTCCGCCAACTGTCAGACCGGCAACAAGCGCAGACATTAAAAGCATCACCATCTGTGATGCATTACCACTGAAATTTGCAATGATCTGGGCTGCAATAGATGCGGAAGCGGAACCGGATACGACGCCGCAAATATCACCGATCACGTCATTGCAAATAGAGCTGACACGCTCTGCATTACGCAGCAGCATAATAGACTCCTGTGCACCGGGCACTTTCCTTGCCGCCATAGAGTGGAAAGGCTTTTCATCTGCAGATGTGACCGCCACGCCGATCACATCGAAAATAATACCAAATAAAACAATGATCAGCAGAATCACAAACGCGACTGCCACAGAACTGACAGCCATCAATTCGTTGGAGGCAAAGGATATAATACCGGAAACTAAAATCGTAACAAGAAAAATAGTGATGACCCAGCGGATCGTCTTATTTCTTTCTTTTCTTGAGGCTGATGGGTCGGACTTAGACACTTTTGTCTATCTCCTTTTATAATTTTAAGACGGCAGCAGACAGGATAAATCTTACGGCTTAGGTCGGGTTGGTTTTCCCCAGACAGAACCTGCC
>CAZLLC010000147.1:0-4666 GCA_964560245.1 uncultured Oscillospiraceae bacterium
GATATATAAAGCTAATGAGAAAAGAAATGATCGGCAATACAAGCCCCGGCCATTTACTTTCTCGCTTGGATAAATAAATCTGTAACAGAATAACCCCAACAAGTAGGACTAATGTAAAAATCAGATTAACCGCAATTCTCATTTACTCATTTCCTCCCTTAACTTTTTTGTACTCGCTAATCAGCACCTTTGCGGTATCAAAATCCAGTTTGTCATTGATAGCAAGTCTTTTGATTAGTGCGATATACGGCTCACTCTCCGTATCATCGCTTATCTTGATTTTCTGAATGAGTTTGTCAAGTCTTAATCTGACGGTTGGATAAGTCACTTCATATTGCCTCGCCATTTCTTTTAGTGACCCGGACGCAAGAAGAAACCTTTTGATGAATGATACATCCTCATCGTCAAGATTGACAATCCATTCTGGAATTACTTGAAGTGCCATACGCTCGCCCTCCTTTAACATTATTCATTATACTCTTTAATAATGTTAAAGTCAATATATCAAGAAAAGTTTAACAAAAAATTCAAAAGAATATGTAGCAAAACGCCCGAACATTTTTCGTCCGGGCGTTTCTGTCGATATTCAGATAACTGTTTTACGGCCACCCACCAATGGGCCGATTTTGTTTTTAAATGATGCAAATATGAAATATTTTCGCCCATTGAGGTCGAAAATATTTAAGGACCGTCGAGAACACCGGTCCCTACAAATACTCCACTAAACAATAATTTAGTGAAATGCCACGGGCGGTGGGCGAATGTCTTTGCTTTTTCCTTAAAATCAAAAAGGGTACGGGAATGTTGTATAAAAAAACTGGAAAATTACATATTTAGGCAATTCGGACATTGACAAGGCAGGGGGAGATTTTGTATAATAGGGTCAATATTATGGGCTGGTGTTGGCACTTTTGCTGTGGAAACGATGAGAAATGGGGGTAAGCAATGTACAAAAACTTCTTTAAACGGGTATTTGATATTGTATTTGCTATACTGGGCATTGTGATCGCCGGTATTCCCATGCTGATCGTGGCACTGTGTATAAAGCTGGATTCAGCCGGACCTGTGCTGTTCAAGCAGGACCGGATAGGCAAGGACGGAAAGGTGTTTAAGATCTATAAATTCCGTTCAATGTGTGTCGGCGCGGAAAAAGGCGGTGTCTATTCCGATAATCAGGATCCCCGTGTGACCAAGGTGGGCAGGATCCTGCGTGCTACCAGCCTGGACGAGCTGCCTCAGCTTTTTAATGTACTGAAAGGGGATATGAGCTTTATCGGTCCCCGTCCGCCCCTTACATATCACCCCTGGTCCATTGAGGAATACTCCGATTTTCAAAAGCGGATGTTTGAGGTGCGTCCCGGCATCACCGGCTGGACCCAGACCCACGGACGCAAGGACGTGGAGTGGCACCACAGAATAGAATTGAATGTCTGGTATGTGGATCACCTGACATTATGGCTGGATCTGAAGATCCTGTTTTTAACTGTTTTTAAAGTACTTACCAACGCCGATAACGAAAACAAAGGTGCAACCGTTGCGGCAAAGGATAGCGCCGAAGCCCGGGAGCCTGAGGAAAGCGTGAAGTAATGGATAATTTGAAATTGATGTACATAGCTAACCGGCCGGATGTAGCAAAGATCGCTGAAGATGCCGGCGTGGACCGGATCTTTGTGGATATGGAGTATATCGGCAAGGATCTGCGCCAGGGCGGTATGGATACGGTTCAAAGCCATCATACGGCGCAGGATGCGGCCCGTCTGCGGCAAACACTGAAGACTGCAGAGCTGCTGGTGCGCTGTAATCCCATCCACGAAGCAACGGCAGACTACGCCTCCTCGGAAGAGGAGATCGAAGCGGTGATCGAAAGTGGCGCGGATATTATTATGCTGCCCTTTTTTAAGACAGCTGCTGAGGTAGAGAAATTTATCCGTATAGTAGACGGCCGGGCTAAGACCTTCCCGCTGGTGGAGACCCGGGAGGCTGTAGAGCGCATTGATGACATTCTGAAGGTGGATGGCATTGACGAGATCTATATCGGTCTGAACGATCTGAGCCTGTCTTACGGCTATAGATTTATGTTCCAGCTTTTAGCAAACGGAACGGTAGACTTTTTGGCAGACAAGTTCCGTGAAAAGGAAATACCCTTTGGCTTTGGCGGTATCGCTTCCCTGGACAAAGGAATGCTGCCGGGTCGCTATGTGCTGATGGAGCATTACCGGCTGGGTTCTTCCCGGGTGATCCTGTCCCGCAGCTTCTGCAATCTGGCAAAAGCCGAGTCTTTGGATGAAGTCCAGAGCGTATTCCAAAAGGGTGTGCAGGACATTCGTCAGATGGAACACCTTTGCAAAACAACACAGTTGGATTATGAAGAAAACCACCGGATCGTGCAGAAAAAGGTTGCACAGATCGTGGCAGAAATTGAAGGAATCTGATTATGAACGTACTTGTAACAGGGGCGTGGAAATGTACCCGTCAGCAATTGGATAAAATTGCCGGACTGGGGCATCAGGTGGCTTTTATGCAAAATGAAAGCGATGCGCTGCCTGTGGCGCCGGATTGGGTAGAGGGAACGATCTGCAATGGGTTGTTTCTGCACCATAATATTGGCGATTTTCCCAATCTGCGTTATATTCAGCTGACCAGTGCCGGCTTTGACCGGGTGCCGATGGAAGAAGTAAACCGGCGTGGCATCCACATTTGCAACGCCCGTGGCGTTTACAGCATCCCAATGGCGGAATTTGCGGTTTGCGGTGTGCTGCAGCTTTATAAGCAAAGCCGGTTCTTTGCCGAAAACCAGGCAAATCACGGCTGGAATAAGCACCGCTCTCTTTTGGAGCTATGGGGCAAGCAGGTCACCATCGTAGGCTGCGGAAATATCGGACAGGAATGTGCGAAGCGGTTTGCGGCATTTGGCTGCCAGGTGATCGGCGTGGATATTTTTGAGACCCAGCTGCCCTGTGTTGAGCAGATGCATCATATCAGCCGTTTGGCAGAGGTTCTGCCTCATAGTGATGTTGTAGTACTGACCTTGCCCCTGACGGACGATACCCGGCATTTATTCTGTACAGAAATGTTTGATACGATGAAGCCCGGTGCGCTCCTTGTAAATATTGCAAGAGGCGGTGTGGTAGACACGCAGGCTTTGATGCAGGCGTTGCGCGGTCATTTGGGCGGTGCGGTACTGGATGTGCTGGAAGAAGAACCGCTGAATCCGGATCATCCTCTTTGGGAAATGGACAATGTGATCCTGACACCTCACAACAGCTTTGTGGGTGATAATAACGGTCAGCGGCTGGAAGCGGTGATCCTGGAAAATTTAGAAAATTACGCCGGGTGATGGATATGACAATAGAGCAAAAAGCATTATTGCTGCTGATGGCGGACAGCCTGCGGCAGCAGCCTACAGATGGGGCGGCTTTGAAAGATTTAAATTGGAAAGCAGTGGCGCGGGAAGCCTATGCCCAGGCAGTGCCACTGCTTTTTTTTGACAGCATTGCCCATCTGCAGGCTGAGATTCCCGAGGAGAGCTGGAACAGAAGCTTTACCTTGGCGCGCCGTGGTACAGCGCGAAATATTCGTACGGCATTTACCCAGCAGGAACTGGCGGAGATTATGGAAAAGGGTGGTTTTCCCTACGTGATCCTGAAGGGGGAAGCCGCGTCAGCGTATTATCCTGTTCCGGAGCTGCGGCAGCTTGGGGATGTGGATTTTATAACACCGCCTGATTTTATGGAGAAAACAGCGGCAATGATGCAGGAAAAGGGCTATGCCTATTGCATCAATGAGGATGATCACCATCACCAGCTGTTCCGGGATAAAGAACGGCTGGAGATGCATACAGAGCTTGCCGGTATGCCGGAAGGGCAGTTTGGCAAGGATGTGGATAAATTCCTTGAAACGCTGTACACAGACAGACGGTATGTGGATCGGGGCGAAAGCAGCTTTTATGCGCCGTCTCACGCCCATCACGGCTTGATCCTTGTTCTGCATATGCAGCATCATATGATCTGCGGCGGTTTTGGACTGCGCCATCTGATGGATTGGGCGTGCTATATAAACCAAACGGCAGAGGCGGACTTTTGGCAGACACAGCTGCTGCCGCTGCTGAGTAAGATCGGTTTGCGTTACTTTACGGCAGTGATCACAAAAATGGCAGCAATGTATTTGCAAACCGCCTGCCCGGAATGGGCGCAGACAGCGGACGAACAGGTGTGCCGGGAGCTGATGGAGGAACTGATCAGCGGTGGTAATTTCGGCAGAAACAGCCATAAAGACCGGCTGCGTTCCGGCAATATGCTGCCGGAATACGGACAGGAAAACGGTAAAAAAGGAAAGCTTGCTATGCTGCTTCATACACTGCGGCAATCCTCTGTGAGATTAAAGCCGGGGCTGGAGCACAAACCTGTACGGCTGTTTTTCTTTATGGTATACCGTGCTTTCCGGTATATAGTGCTATTTTGCGGCGGTAAGCGTGCCAATTTACTGAAAGCGGCTACCTATGCCGATGAACGCAGAGCTGTTTACGGGAAGCTGCGTATGTACGAAACTGAATAACACAAATGGGCACCTCCAACGAGGTGCCTGTTTAATTGGCAATGACGGTGCACCTCGTGCGGTAAATTATTGTTTAGCGCACCATCGAAAGCGGTATGCACGAAAGGCTCCC
>CAZLLC010000148.1:0-4608 GCA_964560245.1 uncultured Oscillospiraceae bacterium
CAATGGCGCTAAGCGTACTGCCGCCCAAGGCTCCGAGTGTGCCCAGCACGGGGTGTTTGGCACCGAAATCACTGATGGTGCCCATCTGCCGCGCGTAAAGAGTATCAGAAAGGCCGTCCAGATACTGCTCTGCCGCTGCCCTTCCTTGGGTGTTGTAGAAATAATTGTACCGCTTGCGCTCCGCATCGGTGATCACATAGTTGATGGTGGCTTCCGCGGCAGTGCCGGCGGTGGTGGGAACAGCGATGGTGTAAACCGTGCGGTTCCTGGTAGGCGCAACGCCCTCCAGAGAACGGACATCCTCGAATTCAGGGTTGTTGATAATAATGCCGATGGCCTTGCCGGTATCCATAGAGGAACCGCCGCCAACGGTGATCATATAATCAGCGCCGGATGCCTTATAAGCCGCCACACCGCTCTGCACATTTTCGATGGTGGGATTGGGCTTAATGTCCGAGTATATCTCGTACGCCATATTGGCAGCATCCAGAATATCTGTGACCTTCTTGGTCACACCAAACTTTAAAAGATCGGGGTCAGTAGCAATAAAAGCTTTCTTCAAGCCCTTTGCGGCCACCAGAGCGGGAATCTCCTGGATCGCGCCTTTGCCGTGATAAGAAATCGCGTTGGATACAAAACGGTTTGCCATATCATAACCTCCTAAATATGTTTGGGACAGGGTCACCCCTGTCCCTTGATCATATTATAATCGATAAACTCTTATCTGTAAAGAGAAATATTTGCTTATTTATAAAGGGGAAACTGCTGGCAAATAGTAGCCACGGTTGCCTTGACTTGGGCGGCAGAGCCTTCGAAATCCCGGGCTGTCAGGGCGATGCAGTGGGCGATCTGCTTCATCTGCTCCTCACCCAGTCCACGGGTGGTCACGGCTGCTGTGCCGATGCGCACACCGCTTGTGACAGAAGCCTTTTGGGGGTCACCGGGGATGGCATTTTTGTTCAGGGTAATATGATTATCATCCAGCCGCTGCTGCAGCACATTGCCGGTAATATTCATGGGGCGCAGGTCAGCCAGCATCAGGTGGTTATCCGTACCGCCGGTGATCATATCAAAGCCCTCATCCACCAGTGCCTGTGCCAAAACGGCAGCATTTTGCACCACCTTACGGGCATAGACCTTGAAATCATCGGAAGCCGCTTCCTTCAGGCAAACCGCCTTTGCGGCGATCACGTGCTCCAGAGGACCGCCCTGAGTGCCCGGAAAAACAGCGGAATTGAGCTTTGCGGCAAATTCTTCCTTGCCCAGGATCAGACCGCCACGGGGACCTCTCAGGGTCTTGTGGGTGGTAGTCGTGACCACATCGGCATAGGGCACTGGATTCTGATGGACACCGCCTGCCACAAGACCGGCAATATGTGCCATATCCACCATAAATACCGCGCCCACCTCGTGGGCAATATCTGCAAAAATGCTGAAATCGATCTGCCGGGGATAGGCAGACGCGCCGGCGATCAGCAGCTTGGGTCTGTGCTTCTTAGCAAGATCCCGAATTTCGTCATAGTCCAAAAGACCGGTTTCGTGATTAACATCATAGGAAACCGCATTGTAATACTTGCCGGAAATGTTGGCAGGACTGCCGTGGGACAGGTGACCGCCATTGGCAAGGCTCATACCCATCAATGTATCACCGGGCTGCAAAAACGCAAGCTGAACAGCCATATTGGCCTGGGCGCCGGAATGGGGCTGCACATTGGCAAACTCCGCGCCAAACAGGCTCTTTGCCCGGTCTATGCACAGGCTTTCCACCTGGTCAACACACTGACAGCCACCGTAATACCGCTTGCCGGGCAGACCCTCAGCGTATTTATTGGTCAGGATCGAGCCCATTGCCGCCATCACCGCCGGAGAAGTAAAGTTTTCTGAAGCGATCAGCTCAATACCGTCCTGCTGCCGCAAAAGCTCCCGCTGCATCATTTGGGAAAGTTCCCCATCATAATCATTCAAAAAGCCAATAGAATCAATGGGTTTTCCGAACATAAATGTAACCTTCTTTCTTTTTTACCCGCCAATTAACGCTGCATTCGATTCGACTCTCTGGCCGGTATTATCGGTAATCACACAATAAATGTTGCCGTTCGCGTAAAACTGGGCATCGAATGCGCCGTACAGGTTTGTCAGGTTGCAAGAGCTTTCTGTTGCATCATAAGCCGTCTTAACAAGCTCATATTCTTCCCCGGACTTTCGGGCATACCACTCAATTTTATAAATATGACCCGTGTTTTCAAACGAAACGGTAAAATCCTTTCTATATCCGCTGTCTTGGGGATGGGCTGTGATTACGATGGGGTCTGCATTGGTCAATTTAACCACATCGGTTACACGCCTTTGTCCGAAGCTATCTGTGATCACACAGTACAGCTGCCGTCCGTCTGTCTTTTCTGACATTGTAATTGAATAAACAGAAGATGTGACAGAGGACTTGCTGAATGTGCTTTGGCCGGCATTTTTGATATACCATTGATAATTTAGCTTTCCTTCTCCATAAGCAAATACAGAAACACTTACCCGCTTGCCCGCAGACTGCCAGGCACTTGTGGGTTGCTGCCAAATAGCAATTTTCGCAGCAACACGGACAGTAACCGTATCAGAAACAACCTTTTGACCGTAGTTGTCAGTGACCACACAGTAAATCTGACGGCCCTCGATGGACTCTTTCATTTTAACACTGTACGTGGATTTGGTAATGGAGGATTTAACGAAGCTGTTCGATCCGGGATTTTTCACATACCACTGGTACTTCACGCCGCTGCCACCGCTGACGCTGACCGTAGCTTTCGCAGTACCATCCATTGCGGCCACAGCATCCTGAGGTTGCGCGCTGATTTTCAAAGTGGGCACAACAGAAAGTGTGACGGTTTTGGAAGTAACTTTAGCGCCTGTGGAATCAGTGATCACACAGTAGGCTTGCCTTCCATTGATCTTCGCGGACATTTTAACGGAATAAGTTGCTTTTTGAACAGAGGACTTGCTGAATTTACTGCTGCCTGGGTTTTTTATGTACCATTGGTACTTCAGTGTGCCGGTTCCGTTGGCTTTTACGGTTACAGAAACAGCATCTCCCGCAACTGCTTTGTCGTTTGACGGCTGAGAATAAATACCCAGCTTATTGTTCATTTTCAGAGTGACCGTCTTTGTCTTGACTGTCTGTCCGTAGGCATCGGATATAACGCAGTATGCTTTTCTTCCGTTTAAGGAGGGTTTCATTTTAATGGAATAGGTTTTTGACGTAACGGACGACTTGCCGAAACTGCTGCTGCCTGGGTTTTTTATGTACCATTGATATTTCAATTCCCCCTCGCCTGTTGCCTTCACGGTAGTTTGGGCAGTGGCGCCTGCGGTAACAGTAACATTTGCAGGCTGGGTCTTGATCTTAATTGGAGCGGCTTGCTGTAAAATAACGGTTTCAGACTTTGTGGACTTGCCGTTACCGTCCGTCACTACACAATAAACCTTTCTGCCATCACGGGTATCATTCATTGTCACGCTGTAGGTTGCGCTTGTAATAGATGCTTTTAAAAACTTATTGCTTCCTTTATTGGCATAATACCACTGATATTGCAAAGAAGTACCGGTGTTGGTGTCTGCATCCACGGTAACAGTTGCTTTCTTTCCTTCAGCAGCCGTAACCGTGTCAGGAAGCGCCTCAATTGTGGGCGGTTTGTCATCATAAATCGTCACGACCAGGTAGCTTTTATATTCTCTGGAAACATAGGTTATATATTCATAGCTTTCGTATTCCTTGGTCGCAGGATTGTACTGGACACCTTTGTTGACTACGGGAATACTGCCATAAAGCTCTGCGCAGATTTTAACCGTACCTGCCTTATTGATCTTGACCGTCGCCTTGCGGGCATAGTCATTAAGTGTAATACAGCCCTCCGTCCCTGTCCAGGACCAGGAATAGTTATACAGATCCATTTCCGATGCGGATTGGGGGTTGCTCAAATTTAAGGTGTCGCCCACCTTTGCCGTACAAGAGGATGCGCCTGAAACACTGTAATCATAGGTGGCAGAAAATGCCGGTACAGTCAGCAAAAGCAAGGTAACAAGGGCTAATTGCAGCAAAAAAAGCTTCCGCGAAATGTCTTTCATATGCAGTACCTCCTGAAAATGTTTTGCGGTAAATTGTATTTGTTTCTGACTATAGTATAATCATTTGGTAAATATTTGTAAAGAAAAAATGTTCTAATTCTGCATAGCCGTTGTGCCTGTAAAAGCTCATACCCCCCGGCTCCTCCCCCGCGCAGGAAATGCATATATGCATTCCGGTCAGGTCACGGATATATCCGTTCCGCACAAAAAATACCCCTTGATATCTAAACTCATCAGAAATCAAGGGGTTTTCTATATTCAGTTTCCTTTGATGCAATATGTAAGTTGGAAATGAAATCAATTATTCATTATTCATCAGCGAAGCGGTTTCGTTATTCATTATTCATTTAGAAAATCCTGTCCTTTTTAATGAATAGTGAAGAATGAATATTGAATAGTGAATAATACAAAAGAAAAATCCCGTCGATTACTCGACAGGATTTTCTTTTGGTGGGCGAGGCGGGACTTGAACCCGCACGTCCGCAGTGAACACTA
>CAZLLC010000149.1:0-4605 GCA_964560245.1 uncultured Oscillospiraceae bacterium
CGGCGCAAAGTCCGGTGAAGCAGCCCACAGCGGCGGCACAGCAACCTGCACCGAAAAGGCCAAGTGTACTGCCTGCGGCACCGAATATGGCGACACACTGTCTCATACCTACGGTACTGAATGGAAGTCCGATGGAACGAACCACTGGCACGAATGCTCCTGCGGCGCAAAGTCCGGTGAAGCAGCCCACAGCGGCGGTACGGCTACTTGCACCGAAAAGGCAGTATGTAAGTCCTGCGGTCAGCCTTACGGCGACGCGCTGGGACACGATTGGGGCGACTGGATTTCCAACGGCGACGGCACCCATACCCGCACCTGCGCCAACGATGCAACCCACACCGAGACCGATGACTGCTCCGGCGGCACCGCCACCTGCACCGACAAGGCCAAGTGTACTGCCTGCGGCATCGAATACGGCAACCTTGCCGATCATACCTACGGCACCGAATGGAAGTCCGATGGAACGAACCACTGGCACGAATGCTCCTGCGGCGCAAAGTCCGGTGAAGCAGCCCATAGCGGCGGAACTGCCACCTGCACCGAAAAGGCTAAGTGTACTGCCTGCGGCACCGAATATGGCGACACACTGTCTCATACCTACGGTACTGAATGGAAATCCGACGGCACAAACCACTGGCACGAATGCTCCTGCGGCGCAAAGTCCGGTGAAGCAGCCCACAGCGGCGGTACTGCCACCTGCAAGGATAAGGCAGTATGCTCCACTTGCGGCACCGCTTACGGCGAGCTTGCAGCTCACACCTACGAGAACGGCAAATGCACCGTCTGCGAAGTAGCAGATCCGAACTACGTTCCCGAAACGGACAGTCCACAGACTGGTGACAACAGCCACATGGTGCTTTGGATTGCACTTCTCTTTATCAGCGGCGGCGCAGTCATCGCTCTGACCGTCTATGACAGAAAGAGAAGAAACACAGTTAAACATTGATATAACCCCATAGCATAGCACAGGGGACGGTTCTGTGTGCTAAGAAGCTTCGATAATGCGCTACAGCTAAGCAGACGCACAAGGACAGGCTATAGCATTGTGAGACAATTCTGATTGCACACAGAACCGTCCCCTTGTGCTGCGATTGCACACAGTCCCCTGTGCTGTTGTGTGCTGTTGTATTAATGATTGAAAAGCAGTTCAGCATATGATAGAATATGGCTATTCAATAAGTATAAATTTATGAAACGGAGGAGCATCTGTGTGAAAAAGGTACATAATAGATTTGTGTTTTTATGTTTAATGATTGTTCTTTGTAGCACAGGGGACGGTTCTGTGTGCTAGATAATAGCACAGGGGACGGTTCTGTGTGCTAAGTAGCTTCGATAATGTGCTACAGCTAAGCAGACGCACAAGGACAGGCTATAGCATTGTGAGAGAATTCTGATTGCACACAGAACCGTCCCCTGTGCCGTTGTGTGCTGTTGTATTAATGATTGAAAAGCAGTTCAGCATATGATAGAATATGGCTATTCAATAAGTATAAATTTATGAAACGGAGGAGCATCTGTGTGAAAAAGGTACATAATAGATTTGTGTTTTTATGTTTAATGATTGTTATTTGTGTTGTAATACCAGGTTGCGTTTCTATGCCGGCACAGACTGAGCCTGTCGAATCCTTGCCGCAAGAGCCTGCGTTGTCGTATTCATTAACCTATTACTATAACATTGAGTACAGCAGAGCAAACGGTGATTATGTATCGCCAGAGATTCGGCAATTATTGAATAGCTTTGGCACACCCGGAAGCATTACTCCTGCTACTGCTGTAACAGAAGTATATACTGAAATTCCTGAATTTGATAATAACGCCAAGGGGACAGACCCTGTTTGTATGCTCTTGCCTGATTTAGATATATCTAAATATAGGATTTGTTCTTGGCGGGATGCCAAAACTGGCGTAACAACATCGGGGTGGTATCGAATAATTGGGGGATCCACCTACGGAATGATGACAGATGAATTAGTAACATACGATGTTGATTCATCGGGAAACATAACGCAGTATAAGACAGTCAATTTAGGGAAATATGATGATTTAGGGTTGGACGAAACCAGACTTGAGAGCTTGTGCAATAGTTTTTCTGATGCGATTTCCAAGAAAATAGGCGCAAAGCAGTTTTATCAATACTATTATACAACTACCTCGCAAACAACCTTTAGGGTGTTTACAGACACCCAAGGTAGAATTATTATTGCAACAACTATAGAATTAGGACAAAATGGCAGGCTCTTAGAGGTCGATTTATATGCCGTGGTAAACTAATTAATAGAAGTTGGCATATTAAACATATTTGGTTTCAAGCTTTTGCAATACGAAAACAGCACAAAATCTGCATAAATTGGGCAGATTTTGTGCTGTTTTGATGAGCACGTAGCACATAGCACAGGGGACGGTTCTGTGTGCTAAGTAGCTTCGATAATGCGCTACAGCTAAGCAGACGCACAAGGACAGGCTATAGCACTATGAGAGAATTCTGATTACACACAGAACCGTCCCCTGTGCTGACAACTAATCCCGTCAAAATAAGATTGCCTATTGACAACAAAACACAGGAATTGTTATACTGTTAAATGGAGAAAAATATGAAAAAGGAGTCAATGCGATGAAAAAGCATCTCTGGAAAATCCTGTTGGTATTGGTTATTCTGGTAGCGGTGGTGGCTACTTCTGTTACTGCTGCCGATTTTACCTTCGATATGGCAGTTGATGGCTATCAGAATTACGACGAGGCTAATGAGATTTTAAACTATGTAAATGGCTACCGTGCGGAGGTTGGCGCAGCGCCCCTGAAGATGGAGCCGGCTTTGATGGAGCTTGCAATGCAGCGCGCGGCGGAGATCTCTGTTTATTACAGCCACACCCGTCCCAACAATACCAGCTGCGGCACGATCCTTGACGGTACGATCTTCCAGAACAGAAGCTGGGGTGAGAATATTGCCATCGGTCAGACGAGTGCCCTGGAAGTATCCACAGACTGGAAAAATTCTCCCGGACACTACGCAAATATGACCCAAACCGCTTTTAAGAGCATTGGCATTGGCTGTTTTTATCAGGAAGACGGAACCCGCTGCTGGGTCCAGCTGTTCAGCGATGTGACCACCAGCAGTAATAATACCAAAAGCGGCGTTCAGGCAGTGAGCAATGTGCCTATTACCGCATCCACGGTCAATGTGAGTCTTACTGTCAGTCCTGTGAATGACAAGACGATCGAGCTGTACGCCGATCAGCAGCTGCCGCTGCAGGTCTCGGCAGTCAATAAGGGCTTTACACATTATAAAGCGATCTTGTCAAACACCTTCAAAGTGACCTCTGCCAAGAGCACGATAGCAAAAGCAAACGGCACTGCTGTGGTTGGTGTGGCTGCGGGCAAAACCAACATATATGTGGATGTGGGCACACTGCGCCTGACGGTTCCGGTGGAAGTAAGTCCCAAGCCGGCAATGTCTTATTCTACCGACGCGAACGGTCAGACCGTTGTTACCTGGACAGATACCACCGGCAAGGGCATTTTGTTCTACAAAAAGCTTGAGGATGATAATTGGACCTACGCAGGAAACTCCGGCAGCTACACACTGAAGGATATGCAGGAAGACGATGTATATCTGTGCGTTTTGCGGGTCTGGAGCGGCGATTCCTATGTGGATATCACCGACGAGCTGATCGTTGGAAATATGAAGCCGCAGATCAACACCCAGCCTACCAGTAAGATCGTCAAGGCCGGTGCTACCGCCAAGCTGACGGTTCAGGCGATGGGCGTGGGACTAACCTATCAGTGGCAGTACCGGACATCGTCCTCCGATAGCTGGAAAAATGCTTCTGCTACCGGATATAATACAGCCACCCTGTCTATCCCGGCTACCACCGGTCGCCACGGCTATCAGTACCGCTGCCGGATCACCGATGCCAATGGGGAAAAACTATACAGCAAAGTGGCAACGTTATATGTGCTGGGCGTTAAGACCCAGCCCACCAGCAAGATCGTCAAGACCGGCGCTACTGCCAAGCTGACAGTTGAAGCTACAGGTAAAAGCGTGACCTATCAGTGGCAGTACCGTACATCCTCCTCCGACAGCTGGAAGAATGTATCTGCAGCCAGCGGCAAAACTGCCAATTATTCCCTGACCGCAGCCGTAAAGCATCACGGCTATCAGTACCGCTGCCAAATTACAGACTCCAAGGGCAATGTGGTCTATACCAACGCAGCCACCTTGTACGTTTTAGGCGTCAAGACCCAGCCTGCCAGCAAGATCGTCAAGACCGGCGCTACCGCTAAGCTGACAGTTGCTGCTACAGGCCACAAGCTGACCTATCAGTGGCAGTACCGTACATCCTCCTCTGGCAGCTGGAAAAACGCATCTGCTACCGGCAACAAGACAAAAACGCTGTCTGTTGCCGCTACGGTAGCAAAGCACGGCTATCAGTATCGCTGTAAGGTGACCGACAGCGCAGGCAATGTGGTCTATAGCAACGCAGCTACCTTGTACGTTTTAGGCGTCAAGACCCAGCCTGCCAATAAAACTGTAAAGGTTGGCGCAACAGCGAAGCTTACAGTCTCCGCTACCGGCAAAGGCCTGACTTACCAGTGGCAGTACCGTAC
>CAZLLC010000150.1:0-4378 GCA_964560245.1 uncultured Oscillospiraceae bacterium
CAACAGGTCCTGATCCTTGTCGCCCTTCATCGTGATCTCGTTGGACAGACCCCAAACAACGATGGAGGGCTGGTGATAGTTCTGTGCGATCAGTTCCTTCATCTGACTGATGGTGTTTTCACGGGCAGTGGGCATATGCTGAGAAATATAGGGGATCTCAGCCCAAATGACCATACCGCGCTGGTCACACAGATCGTAGAAATACTGGTCGTGCTGATAGTGGGCCAAACGGATGGTGGTGGCGCCCACTTCACAGATCAGGTCCATATCCTCCTCGTGATGCTCCGGAAGCAGTGCGTTACCCATGCCCCAGCGGTCCTGATGGCGGCTGACACCCCGCAGGGGGTATTCTTCCCCATTGAGGATAAAGCCGTTATCGGGGTGGATCTCAAAGCTGCGGCAGCCAAAACGGGTGCAGACACTGTCGATGACCTTGCCGTCTTCGATCAGCTCCGCTTCCACGCAGTACAGATACGGATCTTTACGGCCGTGCCAACGGTGGGCATTCTCAATGACCGTATTGATCTTTGTTTCCGTGCTTTCGATAACGTTGATCAGATTTTCTTCCTTGTCATAGAAGCTGTAGCGGACACTCTGACCCATTTTGGAATTGGTGATAAAGGTCTCGACCTCTACATTAGCATTGTTGCCATCCATCACAGGGGTGACCTTGATGCCGGGGCCGCCGTAGTAATCCAAATCAAAGTGGCTCTGCGCAACGCAGATCAGGTTCACATCCCGGTACAGACCGCCGTAGAAGGTAAAGTCCGCAACCTGAGGGTAAACCTTGTCGTTGGGAGCATTGTCCACAGCAATGACCACCAGCGCGTCGTCCTGCAGATGATCGGTCACATTCACACGCCAGGTAGAGTAGCCGCCGTCGTGATGGGCCAGATGCTGACCGTTCACATAAACATCTGCGGAAGAGTTGGCGCCTCTGATCTCCAGATAATACTGGTCAGCCTGGGGCAGATCGCTTTTGATCAGCTTTTTGGCATAGTAAGCTGTGCCACGGTAATAATCACTGTCACCGTCCTGACCGTCAATGGCGTTCCAGGAATGGGGCAGGTTTACAAAGTTCCACTTCTTGTCGATTTCAGACGGAACTGCAGCAGCTTCCTTGGAAAATGCCCATTTGGCGTTTAAATTGATAATTTCTCTCACAGTTTTTCCTCCTAATAGATGATTTGGGAAAATTATATCACAGTTATTTGCGTTTTCGTAAACAAGATGTAAATTCACCTTTAATATCACCCTGCCGAAAAGCGGCAGGGTGAAGATTGATTCTTGTATTATTCTGCGTTGTGGCGCTCAGCCAGCTCTGCGTTCATCACTTCCATTGTCTTCTTATCCAGGTTGTAGACCAAGCCCAAACCGATAAACAGCATCACACCGGCCACCAAGAACAAGATTGCAACCAAAGAACGAACCTCAAGGGCAAATGCCCAATCAAACAAAGTAACATCAATTTCAGTAAACACACCTTCTGCATTGGGGTTTGCATTATTCACATAGCCCATACCCTTCATAATGGTCAGCGCAACCGCAGGACCAACGCCCTGTGCCAACTTACGGAAGAAGGAGTGCAGAGAGTACACAATGCCTTCTTCGCGATTGCCGGTCTTCCATTCGTTGTAATCGATAGCATCACCCATCATAGCCCAGGAAACGGTAGAGTAGATACCCATACCCAAAGCCATAATCAGCTGTGCGACAACATACATAATCAGGTCAATACCGGTATTGCCTTCGCTAACAGGAATGACGCCCAAGGGGGCCAACAGCAAAACAGCTGCGCCCACTATGTAGCATACAGAACCGATCAGGGACAATTCCTTCTTGCCATACTTGGTAACCATCTTACGGGCCAAGGGAGTAAATAAAATGATAGGAATCATAGAGAACATAGAGATCAAACCGGAGATCTTTGCGTTCTTGAAGTAGATCTGGAAAGTAACAGAAACAGCAGTGTTTGCACCCTGCATACCGATAAACATACCCATAGCAGCCAAAGTAGCACCCACAGCAGGACGGTTCTTCAAGAAGTTGCCCATAGCCTTGAATACATTAAACTTGGGCTGATCTTCATTCACAGAAGCCTCGGTATCCACACGAACTTCCGTATTCTTGACCATAAACTGGAAGCAAATAAAACCAAGCGCACCCATAACCAATGCTGCTACAAATACCATAGGACCGTTCAGGGACTGGTCTTCATTGTACACCAGCATAGGCAGAATAGCCAAAGGAAGCATATTGCCGATCATAGAACCGACGGACCGCCATGCGGACAGAGAAGCACGGTCTGCAGGGTCGGAGGAGATCAAACTCAGCAAGCTGCCGTAAGGAACATTTGCGACAGTATAGAAAGCATCCCAAATGATATAGCCAGCCATAAAAATAATAATCTTTGCCCACTCGGGAGCTTGCGGCACAGGAATGAAGCAGCAAGCACCGCCCACAATCAGACCGATAGAGCCAACCCAAATGTACTGCAGGAACTTGTTTCTCTTATACTGGTGTTTGTCGGAGTCGATCAATGTGCCGATCAGCGGATCATTGATGGCATCCCATACCTGCAGAATAACGATCAGCAGAGAATACCAAGCATTCAAGCCCATAACCTGTGTCCAGAACAGGGGCATAATCGTGCCCTTCAGAGCAAAGCTCATATTGCAGCCTAAATCGCCGGCAGCATACGCTACACTGTCGCGAATACCAAAGGGCCGCTGTTTGTTTTGTGTTTTCATAGCTAAAACATTCCTCCTTGCTTGTTTACTCCCCAACGGAAGTGACCCTTGTATTATAACCTACGACGCATTTTTCCGTGAGTAATATTTTTATGTGTTTTTGTATTATTTTTATGTCTGAGCTGTTTTTTATGTTGAAATATCATAAAAACCGCTATATAATAAAATCAGTTATTTATTAAATTGTATAATTTTTACAGAAAAAGGATGGACAACAAAATGCTCTATAACAGCGAGCTGCAGCTTGTGTGCGATACCTTCCGTAAGTGCCGGGTGCCGGTGGTTTTCCTGTCTGTGGGGGATCAGATCGATCAGGCGCTGGACGGCGGGATCCGTTCCCTGTTTGGCAATACGGTCAGCATCCCGGTGGATCAGCTGCTGGATCACAAAAAGCAAAACATTATGCTGCGTATCCATAATTCCCTTGGAATGATATTTATCGTTTTCGCACTCCCCCATACCGTAAAGACCACATATATTTCGTTCGGCCCTTACTTCCCGTCACAGCCCAGCCAGCAGGAGCTATTGGAATTGGCGGAAAAAAATAATATTCCGCCGACACGCCGAAAGCTTTTTGAGGATTACTGCGCCGGAATCCCCGTGATTCCAAACACCAGTCACCTGTTTCCCCTTTTATATACCTTTGGCGAACGGATATGGGATAATCAGTTTTTGGTGGAGGATCTGGATGAATCTGTCCTATCCAGCAACCAGCCTAAAAGTATGGCGCAAGACTCTATGGACGATGTTTTAATGAATATGAAGCTGATGGAAGCCCGTTATGCCATTGAAAATCAAATGATGCAGGCGGTTTCCCGGGGTCAGCTTCATCGGGGCAGCGCCATTTTAGAGGGCATTTCTTCATCTCCTTTTGAAAAACGGCTGGATGATCCCCTGAGAAATCTGAAAAACTACAGCATCGTTATGAATACGCTGCTGCGTAAAGCCGCGGAGCAGGGCGGTGTCCATCCCCTGTACCTGCACAAGGTTTCCTCCTCCTTTGCCGTCCGGATCGAACAAGTGCCGTCTGTCAAAGCAGCACAGGATCTGATGAGCAATATGTTTCAGGAATACTGCCTTTTGGTGCGCAAGCACGCCACCGGCAGCTACTCCCCTACCGTTCAAAAAGCGTTGCTGATGATCGACGGTGATCTTTCTGCCGATCTTTCCTTGCGGGCATTGGCTGCTGCCCAGAATATCAGCCCGGCGTACCTTTCCACGGTTTTCAAAAAAGAAACCGGAAAGACCGTTACAGAATATGTGAACGCCGAACGAATGGAGCTTGCCGCCCATCTGCTGGAAAGCTCCAAGCTGCAGGTGCAGACCGTTGCGCTGCATTGCGGCATTTTGGATGTTCATTACTTTTCCAAGCTGTTTAAAAAACACACAGGCAAAACACCCCGTCAGTACCGGCAGGAGCGGAACCGGTAAAAAATATGATCAATACTATTTAGCACCGACCATATTGGCACACACCCTCTCCCTGCGGAAGCAATTCTGTCAAATTAAGCCTTGACCCCTTCGCTGAGGGAGACGGAAAACCTCCCTCCTTGAGGGTGTAAAAAGCCTCCCATGCAGTAAATGCTGATTAAATCGAAAAAATATTTTGTAGTACTCCGTTAATACTA
>CAZLLC010000151.1:0-4139 GCA_964560245.1 uncultured Oscillospiraceae bacterium
AGGCTGCTGCTACTGAGTCCTACGGCTACAACGAGGACGAGATCGTTTCCTCCGACATCATCGGTATGCGTTACGGCTCCCTGTTCGATGCTACTCAGACTATGGTCTGCAAGCTGCCCGACGGCAAGACCCAGGTTCAGGTCGTTTCCTGGTACGACAACGAGAACTCCTATGTTTCTCAGATGGTTCGCACCATTAAGCACTTCTCCAACCTGCTGTAATTAAACACGAAAGGGCTGTAAAAAGCTCCATCAAAAAGCAGGCTGCGCCGAAAAGGCGCAGCCTGCAAAATTATTTAGTTTAATACAACACCCGTTTTATTTGGTGCTGAAATACTTAATCGTTATCGCCGAAATTGTAAACGCCCCACATTTTGGCGATGGCTTTGGGGATCTCGGTGTTTTCATCCCAGAAGCCGTCAAAGACCTCTGCGCCCTGTCCGTAAGCGAAAACGGGAACATCGGAGGCGGTATGAGCGTCCGTATAGTATTTGTAGCTTCCGTTTAGCTTCATCAGTCCGCCGGTTTCGTGGTCTGCGGTGATCAGCACAAAGGTATCCGGATTATAGAAGGCATACTCCATCATCATACCGATGACCTGATTGAACCGGACGACTGCTTCGAAAGCGCCCATCAGATCCGTATTGTGAGAGAATTTATCGATGTAGGCTTCTTCGTACATCATAAAGAAGCCGGTTTGGGACTGATCCAGCTCGTCCAGCACCTCGCCGATATAAACCTGATAGTCTTCAGTGGCGTGCAGGCTGCCCATTAAAACAGTGCCGTATTTATCCACAAGCTCTGTCTGGGTAGCATTGATAGTGACGGAATCATTCCGATCCGGTGCGTGGGCGGAGAAAGCGGCAGGCGTAGCGCCGGTAATATCATCGGTGGTCAAAACGGCGGTAGCCTTTCCTAAAGAACAGGCCAGCTCCGTCAAGGAGGTCAGGTCGTTGAGCTCGGAATCCTTGCCGATATAACCGTTGATGGTCTTATAGCCACAGCTCAGAGCTGTACCGGCGGCGGCGCTGTCTGTGGTGCCGGACAGGGAATTGGTGTGCACCAGACCCTGATAGGGGAAATAATCGCCGTAGAAAACATCTTCTTTGTCAGAGTGGGGGATATCCGGCAGGTCTGTTTCAATATCATATTCAGTAAACATCTTGGTGTGGGTTACGCCCATACCGTCACCGATCATAAAAATGTAATTGTTGGGGGCTGCGGTGATGGGCTCGTGCAAGGTGATCTCTATACCGATCTCACTTTTAAAGGAGTCGCCGGGGATGTAGGTCTGCACGAAATAATAGGCTGCAGCGGCGATCACATAGTAATTGGCATTCAGAGCCACGTGACCTTCGTCGGCAGCAATGGCAAATTTCATATTTTCGGAACGGGTCTTCAGATGACCGGAGATGCTGCGGTCGGTATCGCCTACAAGGATCTCATGTTCGTATGTACCGGAGGAGGCTTCGCAAACCGGGATATTCACGCCGGTCCGCGCCAAAATTTCTGTCTGAATATACTCAGCGGCCCGCTGGCAGTAGTCCGGGGCGTCCTGAGAATAGACGATGGTATATTCACTGATGTCCACGCCGTTGATGGACTGGGAAGAACCGCAGCCGGTGAAAAGCACCAGTATGATCATCAGGGCAAGAATGCGGATAAGTGTGGATCTCATAACAAAACTCCTTTGCATAGGATATATTACAGGGCGCCCGACTAAAATTAGTCTTTAGAGGTGCCCTTGCAGGTAATTTTACTGGAGTAAACAAATTTTGTCAATTTCAATAAGTATAGATTGTCCTGTAAATAGTATAAATTGTCCTGTTTACGCAAACAGAAACGGTCAAAAGTCCGTCAGGGAAAAGCTAAAAGACTGTGGTAATATAAATTTGTGAAAATTGATGGTAAATACTAAAAAAATACCGCAAAAATCACTTGCCTTTTGTGCGAAATACCGTTATAATGGGTGTAAATTGGGTTAGAAGGAATTTGACTCGATGAACCTGCTCTTTATGAAACGGGGGGAAAGGTGTGGCTGAGTTGATCGCGGTTCTGTCCGGCAAGGGCGGAACGGGTAAGACCTCTGTGTGTGCCGGTGTGGCGACTGCTTTGGCGCAGGCTGGCGAAAAGGTTTTGTGCATCGACTGCGATGTGGGTCTGCGGAATTTAGATATTGCCTTGGGGATGAGCGATGTCGCCGCCCTGTCCTTCGTGGATGTGTATTCCGGTACCTACGGACTGGATATGGTCTCCAGACATCCGGCGTATGAGAGCCTGTATTTTCTCACCGCGCCCATGAACTGCCCCGTGAACGAGATCGATGTGCAGGCGTTCGGCGCAATGCTGGCTAAGGCCCGCAAGTTCTTTAATTATATCTTTCTGGATGCTCCTGCCGGGCTGGAAGCGGGCTTTTCCCTGGCTGCCCGGTATGCGGATCGGATCGTGCTGGTCACCGGCGCGGATCCTGCGGCCATCCGGGATGCTACCCGTGCAGTACAGGTGCTGGAGCTGATGGGTAAGACCAATGTGCGGTTGGTCGTCAACCGGGTCAATGAAAAAATGTTCTCCGTTATGAAGCTGACGGTGGACGATATTATGGATGAATCCGGCGTCCCACTTTTGGGGCTGGTGCCGGAGGATGAAAATGTGGTTTTGGCGGCGGCTTTTAAGAAGCCTCTGCTTTGTCAAACGAAAAAAGGCGCTGCCGCAGCCTGCAAGCGCATTGCCAAACGGCTGCAGGGCTTGGGTACACCGGTGCGGATTTAAAAATAAAGGAGAGAGGTTCCGTGAATATTGCATTTTTGGCACACGATAAGAAAAAAGAACTGATGGTTCAGTTCTGTATGGCATATAAGAGCGTGCTGATCAAGCATAATCTGTTTGCAACAGCCACCACAGGACGGCTGATCGCTGATAATACCGGTCTGCCGATGACACTCCTTTTGTCCCACAAGCAGGGCGGTCATCAGCAGATCAATGCCCGTATTGCTTACAATGAGATCGATTTGGTGATCCTGTTTACCGATCCCAACGGCACCGATGCCTGGGATGACAGTCAGATGGTGGAGACCATCCGTCACTGTGACCGGCATAATGTACCTATTGCCACCAATTTGGGCAGCGCGGAAATTGCTATTATGGGTCTGCAGCGAGGCGACCTGAACTGGCGTGAAATGGTACACAGCAAACCCAGATACTAAGTTAGATCAATAGGGCGGAGGCAACCTCCGCCTTCATTGCGGAAAGGACAAGATTATGGAACGGATCAGACCCCGGACACTGTCCGGTTTTATGGAATTATTGCCTGAAAAGCAGGCAAAATTGGAACGGATGATGGAGGTCCTGCGCCATACCTACAGCCTGTACGGCTTTGCAGCCCTGGACACCCCTGCTATTGAGGATGCCCAGATCCTTTTGGCAAAGGGCGGCGGTGAAACAGAAAAGCAGATCTACCGTTTTCAGAAGGGCGACAGCGATCTTGCTTTGCGGTTTGACCTGACAGTGCCTCTGGCAAAGTATGTGGCGCTGCACTATAACGAGCTGGCCTTCCCCTTCCGCCGCTACCAGATCAGCAAGGTCTACCGTGGCGAGCGGGCACAGAGAGGCCGCTTCCGTGAATTTTATCAGGCAGACATCGATATTATCGGCGACGGCAAGCTGGATATTTTAAACGAGGCCGAGATCCCCGCCATTATTTATCGGGTGTTCCGTGGCTTTGGTCTGCAGCGGTTCCAGATCCGGGTCAATAACAGAAAGATCCTCAACGGCTTCTACGCCATGGAGGGCCTGAGCGAAAAGAGCGGTGACATTATGCGCACCGTGGACAAGCTGGATAAGATCGGCGCAGAGAAGGTCCGTGCCATTCTGATGGAGGATTGCGGCCTCACTGATACCCAGGCCGATGAGATCCTGAAGTTCATTGCCATCACCGGCACCAATGCCGAAGTGCTGGCAGCCTTAGAGGGCTACACCGGCAGAAACGAAGTGTTCGACAAGGGTCTTGAGGAATTAAAGGCAGTTACCGCAAACCTTGGCGCATTCGGCGTTCCCGAGGAGAATTTCGCCGTGGACCTGACCATCGCAAGAGGCCTGGACTATTATACCGGCACGGTCTATGAGACCACGCTGCTGGATCAC
>CAZLLC010000152.1:0-4070 GCA_964560245.1 uncultured Oscillospiraceae bacterium
CGACGGCCATAGATCACAACAAAGCCACCGTCACGCTGGTACTCTCTGTTCAAATTATTCAGTTCCTGTTCTCTGCCTATGAACTTCACAATAGGCACCTCCATTCACTTTTCCATAATTTAGATTATCATAATCTTAATTATATTATACCCGATGTTTAGGAGAAGTCAATCGTTTTTTGCGGTATTGGACACTTACATGCTAAGATTTCTTTGAGAATTGCAGCAGCATAAAACAAGAAGACACTATTACCGTCCAAACACAGGAGTTCGTAAGATAATAGTGTCTTCAGTTCTTATAGGATTTGGGGGAAAAGCAAGGAATATCAAGGATTTTTGCACAGGGGAACAGGAAAGTATGTCATTGCGAGGAGCGCAGCGACGTGGCAATCCGTTCTCCTGCCGTCCGCAGGACGGCGTACACCGGAAGGGGGAGCGATGGGAGCGCCGCCTGTGGCGGATGTAGCGACCTGAGCGAGTGGCAGCGGTCGATAAAATCGAAGAAAAGCATAAGCCTGAAGATTTTATCGGGCACCGCAACAGGACCTCGTACAATTGCTTTGCAATTGTAAGGTTCGCTGACCTCGAGCCGTCGGCGGCAACAGTCCACCGGACTGTTGCATTTGATCGTTCGAGTCCCTCGGTGTATAAAAAATTCCAGACACCCCAAAGGGGTATCTGGAATTTTTGGTACACCGGAAGGGACTCGAACCCCCAACCCTCGGAACCGGAATCCGATGCTCTATCCATTGAGCCACCGGTGCATAGCTTTACAGCCCACTTATTATAACAGGGTTTGCAATTTTTGTAAAGAGTCTTTTCCAAAAATATGCCGGTCTTTTTCTCCCCGGATCCTTATCCATTCCTGATTTTCAGTCATTTTTTGTTTTATTTTCTAATTTTCGCCTATCTTTATGCCGTTTTGTCGTAAAAAATGCTATTATTTGATTATTTATCCTCTAATAAATAAAAAAGTACTGGAAAAACAATACAGGGTATGTTATACTTAGTCGGATGATGGCGTGAATTTAACACGCAGTACATAATTTACAGGCTGTTCAAGTGTCGCCTGTGCAGACCGATAAACCCATTTTGAAGAAGGTGTTGAATTGGAAAACTATACCAAGTACAAGCTGAAGCCGGAGGAGGAATTGACCAGCCTGCTTCAGAACGTGGACGATCTGTTTGTGATCGCCTGCAACAAGTGCTTCAAAGAATTTGAAACCGATCAGGAGCCGGACTGTCAGGAGTTTCTGACGCTGGCTGAAAAGCTGGGTAAGCATGTGACCGGCAGCATCTGCATTGATTTTCTGTGCAACAAGGTTCAGACCGCCCGGAAGCTGATGGACGCCATCCCCGATGGCACAGCCTGCGTTTTCGTGGTCAGCTGCGGTCTTGGCGTGCAGACCATTGCGGACATCGTGGAGCTGCCTGTTTTTGCAGCCTGCGACTCCATCAACTACACCGGTCATCACGGTATGGCCCTGACCAAAAAGGCCTGTGATGCCTGCGCCCAGTGCTATCTGAATATCACCGGCGGCATCTGCCCCATCGTGGACTGCTCCAAGAGCCTCATAAACGGTCAGTGCGGCGGCGCCAAGGACGGCAAGTGTGAGGTGGACTCCTGCAAGGACTGCGCCTGGGAGAAGATCCAGCAGCGGCTGGCTCAGCAGGGCCGTTTGGAGGAATTGACTTCCCAGCCCGTACAGCTGCGGGATTACTCCAAAGTGAATTTCAAGGTGATCAACGACTACGTCCAGTCCATCCGCGCCAGCCGCTTTGACGGCTACTACGGCGGCGTCCATCCCCTGGAGCGGAAGGAACGGACAGAGCATAAGCCCATCGTTCCTTTCCCGGAGCCGGACACGGTGGTGATCCCCCTGTCTCAGCACGCCGGCGCGCCTGCTAACTGTCTTGTGCAGGTGGGCGACAGTGTAAAGCTGGGTCAGAAGATCGGCGAAGCTGCCGGCTTCATCAGCGCCAATGTCCATTCCAGTGTCAGCGGTACGGTCATCGCCATTGAGGAGCATCCCCATCCCGGTCGCGGCAGTGCCTTAGCTGTGGTGATCAAAAACGATAAGAAAAACACCCTGTGCGAATCCGTCAAGCCTTACGGCGCATTAGAGGAGCTTTCCCCCGCCCAGATCGCTGAAATCGTGCAGGAAGCCGGTATCGTGGGTATGGGCGGCGCCTGTTTCCCCACCTCCGTAAAGCTAAAGCCTGCCAAACCCATCGACACCGTACTGCTCAACGGCTGTGAATGCGAGCCGCTGCTGACAGCTGACCACCGTGTGCTTTTGGAGTACGCCGATGATGTGATCTACGGTCTGAAAGCGATGATGAAGGCCGTCAGCGCCGAAAAGGGCATCATCGTTGTTGAGGACAACAAGATGGATGCGGTTGCCCTGTTGCAGGAAAAGACCGCGGACATCCCCAATATGGAGGTCTGCGTTGCAAAAACCAAGTATCCTCAGGGTGCGGAAAAGATGCTGATCAAGCGGGTGATGAACCGCAAAGTCCCCAGCGGCGGTCTGCCTGCGGATGTGGGCTGCGTGGTTGCCAACGTCAGCACCGCCAAGGCTGTTTCCGACGCCATCCAGACCGGTATGCCCCTGGTTCAGCGGGTGGTCACCGTCACCGGCGAGAGCATTGTGGAGCCCGGTAACTTCCTGGTAAAGATCGGCACAAATGCGCAAGAACTGATCGACCACTGCGGCGGCACCAAGCCGGCAGAGGATACCGTCATCGTCCGCATCGGCGGCGTGATGATGGGCGCTGTTCAGAAGGACGCAAATGTACCGATCCTGAAGGGCGGCAACGGTGTTTCTGTTTTTGAAGTCACTGCGCCCAAAACGGTGGAATGCATCAAATGCGGTCGCTGTGTGGATGTATGTCCTATGGAGCTGCAGCCCCTGCACTTTGCCAAGTATGCCAACGAGGGCAACTGGGCAGGCTGCAAAGAGCTGAGCATTATGGACTGCTTAGAATGTGGCTGCTGCAGCTTCATCTGCTCCTCCAAGATCCCTCTTGTGGATAAGATCAGAACTGCAAAAGCACAGGTAAGGGGGATGAAGTAATATGCTGATCACAGAATTAAAAGAAAAAGACGTGATTCTTTCCGCCATCCACGGAAAAGTTTTTCTCATCACCTGCTACGGCTGTAAGGAAATCCATTTCCCTGTGGCTGAGGCTGCTGCCCTGCAGCAGGAGCTGACAGACAGTGGCATCGTCACCGGCAGCTTCACTACTGAATACATCTGCAATCCGGAAATGCTCTCGATGCACCTGGATAAGCACGCCGCCAAAATTCAGGAAGCGGACACTGTATTGGTGTTCTCCTGCGGCGTAGGCGTGCAGACGGTTGCGCAGCTTTTGGAAAACAAGCGGGTCTGCGCCGCTTGCGACACTTATAAATTACCCGGTTTTCAGGGCGTCACCCCGCTGCAGCACGATTGTGACCAGTGCGGTGAGTGCTACCTGAATCTCACCGGCGGCATCTGCCCTATTACCGCCTGCTCCAAAAGCCTGGTCAACGGTCAGTGCGGCGGCGCCAAAAACGGCAAATGTGAAGTCGATCCCAATATGGACTGCGGCTGGGAGCGCATCTGCCGCAAGTTAGAGGCCATTGGACGGCTGGATGCGCTGAAGTGTCCTGTGCAGGTGCGTAACTACGCAACCGATGACAAGAAATAAAATTTCTGGATGAGGAGTATTACATAATGAGAATTACCGAATTATTTGATAACGGTCAATTTGTCGTTACCGCCGAGGTTGGTCCTCCCAAGGGCATCCACGTAGAGCATCTGGTGGAGGAAGCCAAGACCTATTTGAGCGGTATCACCGCCGTAAACGTTACCGATAACCAGTCCAGTGTTATGCGTCTGGGCTCTCTGGCCACCTGCAAGGTGATGAAGGACGCTGGTCTGACCCCCATCTATCAGCTGACCTGCCGTGACCGCAACCGCATCGGTCTGCAGTCCGACCTGCTGAGCCCCGCTATGATCCACACAAAAAACTCGTAGAGACAGCCCCACGACCACTCAAATAACCGTGTCATTGCAGATCGCAAGA
>CAZLLC010000153.1:0-4069 GCA_964560245.1 uncultured Oscillospiraceae bacterium
AAACTAAAAAGTAAGGGAGAGGTAGTATGAAACTGGAGTGGAAAACCTGCTGGAAGGTGGGCGTCAGCATCTTCTTGCTGTACCTATGTATTCATTATTGGAGTGGGTTTATGAGCTTCTTGGGAGCGCTGATTGGTGCTGCGGCACCGCTGCTGATCGGCTGCGTGATCGCCTACATCGTCAACATCCTAATGAGCTTCTACGAGCGCCACTATTTTCCCAAGACGCAAAAGACTTTTTTGGTTAAGAGCCGTCGTCCTGTGTGTATGCTTGCTGCATTTGCCACATTGGTAGTTGTTGTGATTCTGCTGCTCAACATTGTGGTACCGGAATTGGCCGCAGCAGTTCAGCTGCTTCTTGCACAAGTTCCCGGTATGATCGAAAACCTTTTGGATTGGCTGGAGAGCAAGAATATCGTTCCGGAGGATCTGTTGGCACCTCTTGCGAATGTGGACTGGAGATCGAAGCTGGAGCAGATTTTCAGTGTACTGACCACCGGAGTAGGAAATCTTCTTGGCGCGGCAGTCAGTGTGGTCTCCTCTGTATTCTCCGGTGTTGTCACTGCGCTGTTTGCAGTGATCTTCTCCATTTATTTACTGACTGGCAAGGAGAAGCTGGGCGGCCAATTTGATCGTATCATGAAACGGTTTATGAAGGAGAAGCTTTACACAGGGACACGCCATGTGCTGTCTGTGATGAATGATTCTTTCCATAAGTATCTGGTAGGCCAGTGTACAGAGGCGTTGATCCTGGGCGGATTGTGCACCGTTGGTATGTGGATCTTCCAGTTCCCTTATGCCACCATGACCGGTGCGGTGATCGCATTTACCGCACTGATTCCGGTAGCAGGCGGCTATATCGGTGCAGCGGTGGGCGCGTTTATGATCCTGACCGTTTCTCCAATGAAAGCAATTTTCTTCTTGGTCTATATCGTGATACTGCAGCAACTTGAAAATAATTTGATTTATCCCAAAGTGGTAGGCTCCTCCATGGGATTACCCAGTATTTGGGTGCTGGCTGCAGTCACCATCGGTGGCGGTGTTATGGGCATTGCCGGCATGCTGATCAGTGTCCCGCTTGCAGCGACTGCTTACTGCCTTCTGCAGCAGTCCGTCAGAACACACAAGGCGATTGTCGGGAGTGAGGAATGTGACAAAAACGGAAAAGACGAAGGGACAGCTGAAACGCACGATTCATAAGACCCTTACAAACGTCATTGATCACGGTGTAGCTAAAAGTGCGGCAGCGCTGACATATTATCTCCTGTTTGCGTTATTTCCGCTTCTGATCTTTGTCAGCAACCTGCTGGGTCTGCTGGAGCTGAATGTGGCTTCTATCACCGCAGCCTTGCTGCCAATTATGCCCGATGATGTGGTTTATCTTCTGGAATCCTATCTCAATCACATTGATAACAACTCTAACCAGACACTGTTTTGGTTTTCTCTTGTTTTTACGGTGTGGTTTCCTATGCGTGCGGTTAAGGGACTGATGGATGATGTGCGGCTTGCCTACGGGCTGGGCAAACCGGTAAGACCGGTAATTTATACCGTTCGGCAATTTGTATTCACCGTCGTGTTTTTGGTATTTATCATCGTGCTGTTCTTGCTTGCCATTTTGGGAAGGCGGTTTGTAACCACGGTTACGGCGTGGTTAGGGATCGGTCAGGTTTTGCGGATATCACCGGTCCTGTTAAACCTGTGGCAGTATCTGCGCTTCGTTTTGTTGGCAGCTATTATGTTTGCTGTGGTGGGAATGCTGTACGCAGTGGCTCAGGACAGAAAGAACCGGCTTAGAACGATTATGCCCGGTGTAGCACTGGCAATGACCGCTTGGCTGGTAGTTAGTGTTGGCTTTTCCGTGTATGTAGAGAACTTCGCAAACTACTCCGTGATTTACGGTACGTTGGGCGCTGTGATCGTACTTTTGGTTTGGCTTTACCTGACATCTTTCATCCTGATCCTTGGCGCGGAGTTCAATGCGGCATTACCGTGCGCTGCTATGGATAAAGCTTAAATATAATTCCCGGTACGGCTTTTATTTGAAACCGTACCGGGATCGATTATTTGGTAATTACTTGAATGGCGTGATGCAGGCAGGAAACCGCTGTTTCCGCGTGCCCGGGTTCTTGCTCTCCGTCAATGGTCCAGTTTAATTCTTCAGGAGCTGAAACGGCTACAGAATCGGTACTGAGGAAGATGATCATTTGGCAGTTATAGGTTTTTTGCTGAAGAGCCAGGACACATTCGCCAAGCTCGAACAGATCCTTTGGCGCGCGGATCAAAAGCAGCTCCAGCTTTCCGTCTGCCATATCCACCCGATCCGGTGCCAAGGTAAGAATGCCGCCTACACTGGTGGAATTGCTGATGGCGCCAAAAAGAAACTTATCTTCAATGATGCTGCCGTCAGAAAATGTAAACCGCAGCGGATGAGAGCGGATCTGGGAAAGCTCCTGGATGCCGCTTAATACATAAGCGGTATGCCCAAGGGCATTTTTTAAATTCTGCGGCGTGGTGTAGCTGGTGCGGGTAAAGGCACCAAAGGAAGCAACGTAGGAAAAATACCGTTTTCCAAAAAGACCGATGTCTAAATGCTTCGGCTTTCCGTCTACAATATCCCTGGCTGCCTGCAGCAGATCATTGCTCAATTGCAGGCTGGCAGCAAAATCGTTGGTAGAGCCTGCCGGAATATATCCGATCGGTATATCCTTGCCGCTTTTCAGCACACCGGATACGGTTTCGTTAAAGGTGCCGTCTCCGCCGCAGCAGACGATACGGCTGACCTCACCGGCATAACGGATGCAAGCGGCTTCGGCATCCCCGGAGCCGGAGGTGATATGGGTTATGACTGTAAAGCCTGAGCGGTTGAAAATGTCGATAATTTCTGTAAGCTGCTTTTTTGCCTTCTTTTGACCGGCACAGGGGTTGATGATCAGTAATAGCTTTTCCATAAAAATCCTTTGACATATGGGTGGTTGAATTCGTATAATAATAGTATACAAGGCAAAAGTTAACAAAGTATCAACAAACCGCCAAAATTTAAAAATTTTCCAATAGTTGATTTTTAGTTGACTTTTCTGCGGTATCCTTTGGTGTAAACTGGAGGGATCGTTATGAGTCAGCAGAAAACATCCGTATTATTCAAGTTTATAAAATGGTGCGTGAGGATATTTTACCCAAAGACCCAGGTGGAGGGCGCCGAAAACCTGCCGGAGGAGCCGGTGATCATTGTTGGAAATCATTGCCAGATGAACGGCCCGATCGTCGGTGAATTATATGTTCCCGGTGATCCGTATATCTGGTGCGCCGGAGAGATGATGCGTATGGCCGATGTGCCGGCGTATGCTTTCCGGGATTTTTGGAGTCAAAAGCCGAAGTGGACACATCCTTTTTATAAGCTGCTGTCGTACATCATTGCACCGATATCCGTCTGCGTGTTCAATAATGCCCGAACCATCGGCGTATACCACGACGCCCGTGTTCTCTCCACTTTTAAGAACACGGTTAAGAAGCTGCAGGAAGGCAAGAGCGTGGTGATCTTCCCGGAGCACGATGTGAAGCACAATCATATTATCTATGATTTTCAGGATAAGTTTATTGACGTTGCGAAGATATACTATAAGAAAACCGGGAAGGAACTGGCCTTTGTTCCAATGTATATTGCGCCGAAGCTGAAGAAGATTTGCCTGGGCAAGCCAGTGCGCTTCTGCGCTGCCGAGCCAATGGATACCGAGCGCAGCCGTATATGCCATTATTTGATGGATGAGATCACTGCTATTGCTCAGGCACTGCCGGAACATACAGTAGTGCCGTACCGGAATATCTCCAAGAAAGATTACCCATCCAACATCCCCAAGGAGAATGCTTATGAAAAAACCGGTTGTTGATTATCGCGCCTTCCGTCTGCGTAAGCTCAATGATCCCCAGTTCGCCCACTTAAAGCTGCTGCTGGGTTGGGTAGGTTATTTTATCCTGTATTTCCTTACGGAAAATCTGATCCCGGCGTCAAGGTGCCATCCGGTGCATATGTGGCTGGATGATCTGATCCCGTTTTGCGAGTGGTTTTTGATCCC
>CAZLLC010000154.1:0-4042 GCA_964560245.1 uncultured Oscillospiraceae bacterium
GTGTCGAAGCTACCAGGCAGTATGCGAGCAGGTCGAGGACTGGATGGACTACTACAACCACGATCGGTATCAATGGGATCTTTTGAAACTTTCACCGACAGAGTTTTACGAATACCTGAAAACTGGTGTGTACCCACTTCCAAAATGGTCGTAAAACTGACGGATGGGTTTATCGCATTTGTTTCCGGAAGGCAGCAAAAAAGGCAACATACCGGATGATGGTATGCTGCCTTCCGCAAACCCACCTCGGCGCTCATGTCGCTCCCCAGCGTTGCACTATCCTCCGTGATGGTAAAGCAGAACCATTATACCACACTTTTGAAAAAATATTATACACTTTTATAAATTGTCCTTGACAATGGGTACACCGCAAATTAGGAGAAAACAAGATGGATAATACCGTTGAAAAGAAAAGTTTTCACTTTGCTGTTCGTATAGTAAATCTATGCAAATATCTGAAATCCACCAAAAAAGAACATATTTTATCAAAACAGCTCTTACGATCAGGAACGAGCATCGGCTCCAATATAGCAGAAGCACAGCAAGCACAAAGCCGTGCGGATTTTATTTCAAAACTAAGTATTGGATTGAAAGAAGCGGTAGAAACAGATTATTGGATTCGCTTGCTGTACGAAACATCCTATTTGACAAAACAGGAATTTAATTCTATCCACTCCGATTGCAGGGAAATAGAAAAAATGCTTACTTCAATCATAAAATCCACGAAAGAATAATTATTTTTATTAATGGATAATTGTCAACTGTCAATTGTCAATTGTCAATTGTGAATTACACCGGAGGTGTTCATATGGATCCTATCTATGTAACCGGGCATCGGAATCCGGACACGGATTCCATCGTGGCTGCAATGGCCTATGCCTCTTTGCGCAACGCTGTAGGCGACCGGGAATATGAGGCCGCCTGCCTGGGGCACGTATCGGACGAGACCCAGCTGGTGCTGGACCGTTTTGGTTTTCAGCCCCCCAAGCGCATCCATAATATGTATACCCAGGTCCGTGACCTGGATTTCGACACGCCGCCGCTGCTCAGCGCCGCGGTAACCATTGACCGGGCGTGGGAAAACCTGATCGAACAGAAGAATATCAATGCGGTGCCGGTCACCAATGACGATGGCACACTGTACGGTATGCTCTCCCGGGAGGACGTGGCAAGCTACAATATGGAGCAGGTATCCTCCGGTTTTTTGGAGGAAGTACCGCTGTTTAACGTACTTTCCGTTCTGGAAGGCAAAATTTTGAATAATGCCGGTGAAAATACCGACACGGTTCAGGGTGAAGTGGTGATCGCTTTGCCCCAGCAGCGGGAAAACCTGCTGTTTCACAGCAAAAACTCTATTGTTATATGCGGTCACCAGCCGGATATGATCAAAAGAGCTTTGGAAATGAATGTGAACTGTCTGGTGGTTTGTCAGGCAGAGCTCAGCGAGGAGCTGCGGCAGATGCAGACCGAGACCTGCATTATTTCCACCCCCTATGATGCCTATCGGGCTGCCCGGCTGATATTCCAGTCTACCCCTGTTGGACGCATCTGCGCCACAAAACAGCTGATCTGCTTCCATTTGGAGGATCGGGGGGACGAGGTGCGGGAGCAGGTGCTGAAATTCCGTTACCCCTGCTACCCTATTTTGGATGAAAATGAAAAGGTTGCCGGTGTGCTGACCCGGTATCATTTGCTGCGTCCCCGGAGAAAACGGGTGGTGCTGGTGGATCATAATGAGGCATCTCAGTCTGTACCGGGTCTGGAGGAAGCAGAGATCCTGGAGATCATCGATCACCACCGGCTGGCAGATATTCAGACCGCTAACCCTATTTTTGTCCGCAATGAGCCGGTAGGCTCTACCAATACGATCATTGCCGGTATGTTTCAGGATCGGGGCTTGATGCCCTCCGCGCCTATGGCCGGTATGATGGCAGCGGCTATTTTGTCTGACACAGTTATGTTTAAATCCCCTACCTGCACCCAGCGGGATATCCGCACTGCCGAGCGTATGGCACGAATTGCCAACATCTCTTTAGACGAGCTGGGCAAAGAGATCTTCTCCGTGGCAGGAGATCACCGCAGCGCCGAGGATCTGCTGTTTTCCGATTACAAGGAATTTCATATTGCCGGTCACGCCCTGGCGATCGGTCAGATCACCTGCGTGGACAGCCCGGCAATGCTGGAGCGCAAGGAAGAATTCCTGAAGCTGATGCAAAAGGCTGCCAAGGAAAAGGGCTTCTCAATGATCATTCTGATGCTGACCGATGTGCTGCTGGAAGGCACGCAGATCGTATATGTGGGTGACGATGAGATCATTTCTCAGGCATTCAATGTAAAGCCCAAGGATCACACGGTATTTTTGCCCCATATTATGAGCCGTAAAAAACAGGTTATTCCCATGCTGTCTGCTCTGTGGGGTTAAACTGTAGCTATAGCACCTTGTCTCACCTAAACCTTTACAAATCTGCGTCCGCACCTATGGCTCCCCTTTGAGGGCGAAGAAGTCCAATATAGCCTCCCCTGTAGGGGAGGTGCCCAGTGCGCACACTGGGCGGAGGGGTTGGCGGATGTATTGATAATGCAGATGGAACATATACCTCTGTAAACCCCTCAGTCATATTGCCTAAAGTCGGCAATATGCCAGCTCCCCCACAGGGGAGCCAAGGGGTTTCCCCTGTTCTGTATATTTTTAGAAAAAACAAGGTCGTCCACGGACACCCGGGGACGGGTGTCCCTACGCAAACTTTATATACCAGTAAAAAAAGGTAGAAAAAAACGCATAACTATGTTATAATCAAGCGAATGGAGGGAGAATATGGGTTTTGAAGGGCTGTTGGGCAATGACCGACTGAAAAATAACCTGCGTTCGGCTTTTGAAAAAAACCGGATCTCCCATTTCTATCTGATCTGCGGACCGGCAGGCTCCGGCAGACATACCCTTGCCCGCCTTTTGGCCGCGGCCATTATGTGCAACGCGGAAGAAAAGCCCTGTATGACCTGCGCTGCCTGCCGTAAGGTGATGAATGGCAACCATCCGGATTTTATTACTGTGGATGATCCGGAGAAAAAACACGTTCCCGTGGAGCTGGTTCGCTCTGCCCGGGAGGATATTTACATCCGTCCCAATGAAGGAAATCGGAAGATCTATCTTTTTCCACGGGCTCAGGATATGCGTGTGGAAGCGCAAAATGCTCTTTTGAAGGTGCTGGAGGAGCCGCCTGCCTACGGCGTGTTCATCCTGCTGACAGACAATCCGGAAAAACTGCTGCCCACAGTCCGTTCCCGCTGTACGGAGCTGGCGCTGTCAGCGCTGCCGGAGCAGGTTTTGAAAAGCGCGCTGCAAAAGGCCTGCCCGCAGGCAACACCGGAGCAGCTTAGCGGCGCGGCGGCACGCAGCGGCGGTTATCTGGGTCAGGCCATTGCTGCTTTGCAGGAGCTTGACGAGGAATCTCAGACCGCAGTGGGCTTTTTGGAAAGCTACGCAAGATCTGATACTATGGGCATTGTGCAGATCCTTGTGCCAATGGAAAAGTGGAAAAGAGATGCCCTGATCGAAGAACTGCAGCGCTGGCTGCAAAGCATTACCAACGCCTTGTCTGCCCGAAGCGGTATGGCGGCTACCCAGCCCATGGCAGGAAAAATTGCCGCTGCCCGGACAGGGCAGGATCTGATGAAAGCAGTCAAAGCCCTGCAAAAAGCCATTACTTATGCCCGTGGCAATGTTTCCCCTGCCGCCATTTGCGGTTATTTGTCGTGGGAATTGCGGTAAAATTATAAAAAAGTCTGACAGATACCTGCTCAGACTAAGGAGTAAAAGATGGAAGACCAGAAAATACTGAAAGATAAAAAGGTAGAGGTCGTGGACGTTCAGTTCCGACCCGGCCAGAAGATCTATTATTTTGATCCGGCAGGAAGGAAATATGAAGCCGGAAGCGCGGTGATCATTGACACTGCCCGGGGCGCTGAATACGGCATCTGCGTTGGTGCCAATCATAAGATCCCCGAAAAGAACGTGGTGGTCCCTTTGCGCGCGGTGCTGCGC
>CAZLLC010000155.1:0-4023 GCA_964560245.1 uncultured Oscillospiraceae bacterium
CAGCACATAGTACTTGGGCTTGGAGAAATCCCATACATCGGTATAGAAGGTTTTATTGTCTTCCCAATACTTTTGCCACTTTTTCTCTATGGCAGAATGATCGTACTGCATATTGCCGCTCCCCTTTTATTCCTCAATAACGATATCGCTGATGTCTACCTGCTCTGCATCAGCCCAAAGCCGCTCCAGAGCATAGAATTCTCTCGCTTCCTGGGTGAACACGTGAACGACCAAAGAGCCGTAATCCAGCAGCTCCCAGGAATTGCCCCGGTGTCCTTCCCGACCCAGCAGCTTTTCACCCAGCTGCTCCAAGGTGTACTCTGCGTGATCGCACAAGGTCTTGACGTGGGTGTTGGAGGTGCCGGTGCAGATCAGAAAGTAGTCTGCAAGACTGCTGACCTCATCGATCCGCAGCAGCTTGATGTCCATACCCTTTTTGCTGTCGAGAGCCTTTGTTACCTCGTATGCCACTTGCTTTGCACTTAACATATTTAATCCTTCCTTCCGGTTAATTATTTTGTTCCAGCCAGGCAAGAGCCTGGGCCGATTCCGGGGAGATGTCGCTTCCCCGCTGCTTTAAAACCTCCAAGGTCATATTAAGACCCAGCTTTAAGGCTTCATCTATGTTTTCATATGCCAGACTGCGCAGCTTTTCCACCCCGGGGAAATCCCGGTTGGGCTCCATATAGTCTGCCACATAAATGATCTTTTCAAGAATATTCATATGGGCTTTGCCGGTGGTATGGCTGGCGATGGCTGATACCACCGCGTCATTTTCTCCAAATATCCGCTTTGCTGCCAGCGCGCCTGTTTTGGCGTGAAGGGTCTTGGGGTTATTTTGGGAAAAATCGTCCAATTTTTCTCCATAAGCACTGCAAACCGTCAGCTGCAACGGCCCATCCAACGCCTTGGTCACATCGTGCAGCAGCGCCGCTCTTTGGGCATCCACCGGATCTGCTCCGTGGTGCTCCGCCAACTGCCTGGCTGTTTGCCGGCAGCCTAAAACGTGGGCTACCCGATTGGGCTTTAAAAGACGGATCACCGCCTGCTCCAATTCTTCCATAGAAAGATCTTTGCAGCTTTTATCCGTGCCGTACAACCCGTTTTCACGGATATATGCCCCTACGCCGGGGCTTAAAAACGGATCCGCGCACTGCAGGATCAACATTCTGCGCAGATCGGTGGAGGAGATCTCCGTTACCGGATTTTCCACCAGTTCGATCCTTGCGCCCCGTTGCTGCAGGGCCGCTTTTTGCTCCTGAATTTTCTGCTTTTCATCCCGGTCTCCCCGGTAAAATACCCCCAGAGCCGCATTCTTCAAAATCCGATCGGGATTCTTCCAGTTTTCAAAGCTTAAAAACATATCCGTGCCCATCAGCAGAAACAGCTCTGCCGCCGGATACATTTTTCTGATCTGCTCCACCGTTTCAAAGGTGTAGCTGACGCCGCCCCGGCGAAGCTCCAAATCAGAGACCTCTATATGAGGGTTGTCCTTTAACGCAATGCCAAGCATTTGCAGCCGCTGCTGTGGGCTCGCGGAATCCTCCGGCAGCTGCTTATGGGGCGGATCACAGGCAGGGATCAGCAGAAGCTTGTCCAAAGCCAATTGCTTTTGGGCGTACTCTGCCGCGCGGATATGACCAATATGGGGCGGATTAAAGCTGCCGCCGTAAATACCGATACGCACCGAAATCTCTCCTCCCCGTGCTCATTCAATGTAAAAAACAAACCGTTCCCTTTTTCCTGTGCATTTTCAGAAAAGGCTTGGCCCTCGCTTTTAAGAGGGGGCTGGCTTATTGCCGATTTCAGGCAATAAGCCTGGGGGAGTTTATTACGAAGCTGTTTTCTCCCCCCGGCCTCGCTGCGCTCAGCCCCCCCTCACAGGTGCGGGGGGCAAGAACGGATATACAGTTCAGAAACCTTAATCCTCGCCGCGGAGCTGCTTTTCCCTTGCCTTTTCAATGGCCTTATCGATGGCCTGCTGGCGGAAATAAGCATTGCGCTGCTCCCGGACAGCCCGTGCCGCCTGACGGCGTGCCTGAGCACCCTTGCGGACAGGATTGATCTTGGGATCTTTCCGTTTGGCTCTGCCAACCTGATTGCGCTCCTGCTGGAGCTTCTCAGAAAACCGGTAGATCACAAATTTTGTGCCGATCACCGCCACGCCTTCCGCGCCGGTGGCTTCGCACAGCTCGTCACAGACCTCCCGGGGCGTCATCATAGCACCTTCCAGCACCTTGCCCTTGACCAATTCCCGGGAAGTCAGCTGGTTGTCTGCCTCCGCAATGACCGCTTCGGTCACACCGCCCTTGCCCACCATCAGGGTGGTATCCAAGTTGGTGGCCTGTGCTCTTAATTCAGAACGTTCTTTACTTGTCAGCATAGCCTGCCTCCGTTAGTTTTCTATGAAATAGCTTCAATGCTTCCGCACGGTGGGAAACACGGTTCTTTTCCTCAGAAGAAAGCTCTGCAAAGCTTTTCTCCAAAGGTGGATAATAAAATACCGGATCATAGCCAAAGCCGCCGGTGCCTGCTGACCTGTGCAGGATCTCGCCGTAAGCTTCCCCTCTTGCCTGCAGGGTCTGTCCGTCCGGGGTGACCATTGTGATCACGCACACAAACTTTGCCTGCCGTTTCCCGTCGGGGATTTGGCTCATATTTTTCAGAAGCAGCTCCAGTCTGCCCCGGTCGTCCAACGAGGAATCAAAGCCATAGCGGGCAGAGTAAATACCCGGCTCTCCGTTCAGTGCCTCCACCGCAAGACCGGAATCATCCGCCAATGCCGGCAGACCGGTAGCCTGCATAACAGCCTGCGCCTTGATGAAAGAATTTTCCTCAAAGCTGCTGCCGTTTTCTTCTACATCCAGATCAATGCCCAGCTGGGACTGCAGGATCAGTTCCATACCGAATTGCTCCGTAATTTTGCTGATTTCTTTCAGCTTGTGGGGGTTTTTGCTTGCCAATACTACTTTCAAAACAGCGCCTCCACAAAAGGTTCTGCCTCAAAGGGCATCAGATCGTCTGCCTGCTCGCCCACGCCTACAAATTTCACAGGGATCTGCAAGCTATCTGCAATGGCGATCACGATACCGCCCTTGGCAGTGCCGTCCAATTTGGTCAGGGCAACAGCTGTCACACCGGCAATTTCCTTAAACTGCTTTGCCTGTACCAGACCGTTCTGACCGGTGGTGCCATCAAGCACCAGCAGTGTTTCCCGGGCTGCATTGGGCAATTCCCGTTCCACGATGCGGCTGATCTTACCCAATTCGTTCATCAGATTCTGCTTATTGTGCAGACGACCGGCGGTGTCGATCAAGATCACATCCGCATTTCTTGCCTTGGCGGCACGGATGCCGTCGAACACCACAGATGCCGGGTCCGCGCCCTCGTTCTGCCGCACAATGTCAGCGCCGGAGCGCTGTGCCCAGATCTCCAGCTGATCCGCGGCAGCTGCGCGGAAGGTATCCGCAGCCACCAGCAGGACATTCTTGCCCTGGTTTACCAGCCGGGTGGCGATCTTGCCAATGGTGGTGGTCTTGCCCACACCGTTGACACCGATCACCAGCACCACAGCGGGCTTGGTGGACAAATTAAGCGCCGGATCACCCTGAGAAAGCATCTGCACCAGGATCTGCTTCAGAGCAGTCTTGGCTTCCTCTGTAGTTTTCAGGTGCTCTTCCTTGATCTTCCTCCGCAAAAGCTCCGTGGCCTTCACAGCGGTTTCCACACCCAAATCCGCCAAAATCAGGCTCTCTTCCAGTTCCTCATAAAAATCGTCATCGATCTCGGAAGCTGTGAAGATCGCATCCAATGTATTGCTCAGGGCATTGCGTGTTTTGCTCAGACCCTGTTTGATCTTATCAAAAAATCCCATAATTCGGTTACTCCGTTATACCTAATTGTTCTTCCATTTGCTGCAGATCCAGCCGCAGCAGCTTGGAAACACCCTGTTCCTGCATGGTCACACCGTAAAGCACATCGGATGCTTCCATGGTGCCGCGGCGGTGGGTAATGACGATGAAC
>CAZLLC010000156.1:0-3950 GCA_964560245.1 uncultured Oscillospiraceae bacterium
ACCTCATCAGTCAAAAATCATAGATTTTTGACAGCTTCTCCTCGAGGAGAAGCCTGTAGGGGAGGTGCCCAGTGCGCACACTGGGCGGAGGGGTTTACAGAGGTATCATTTTGCATTATTATGTTTCCGTTAACCCCTCAGTCATATTGCCTAAAGCCGGCAATATGACAGCTCCCCTGCAGGGGAGCCTTCTGTACGCTAAACAATAATTTCAGGTTTAAGAAGAAAAAAGTGCGCCGCATTTTTGCGGCGCACCGGAATATTGAGATTTTTTAGCCTGCCAGGATCTCTGCCTTGATCACGCCATGGGTGGTACGCAGCTGCAGCAGCAGCTCCTCCAGCTGTACCTTCAGATCAATGGTCTCCGCGGAAATAGTTACCACGGCGCAGCCGTTGGTAGGCACGATGGAATTGATGGTGATGATGTTTGCCTTATTTACGGCAAAAAGCTCCAAAATAGCAGACAGCATACCGGCTTCGTCGTGCAGAAGAAGCTGGAAAGTGATGATCCGCCCGGTCATCATATTTTGGAAAGGCAGAACCGCATCCCGGTACTTATAAAAAGCACTGCGGCTGATGCCGGTGATCCGGGTAGCTTCGTTGACGGTAGAAGCCTGTCCGGTGGACAGCAGACGCTTGGCTTCTGCCACCTTCAGGAAAACTTCCGGCAGTGCAGAGGCTTCAACAATATAATATTTTGGATCTGTAGCCATAATCTACCTCCTGAAAGATCCCCGGATTTTAACAGGGAAGTTTAATCGCTACTATTTTAGCATACTATTTAAAAAAAGCAAGGATTAAAAAGGCAAACTTTTTGAAAGGAGCAGAAGATGTCGGCAAAATTGTGGAACAGGATTCTGTGTATTGGAGGCGTGTGCCTGATCCTTTGGCTGGGGGTGCGGTATTTGCTGCCGGTGGCGGTACCCTTTTTGCTTGGTGGGGGCGTAGCGCTGGTGGCAGAGCCGGGGATCAGGGCTCTGCAAAAAACAGTCAAATGTCCCCGGTTTCCGGCAGCAGCCCTGTGCGTCAGTCTGACGTTGCTGCTGACGGCAGGGATATTTTCTTTGCTGGGCGCGGTGGCGGTCCGGGAATTGGGTAATTTGGCGAAAATGGCGCCGGCTGTGGAGCAGGGACTGACGGTGCTGGAGGACTGGCTGATCACTTTGGCAGACCGGACGCCTGACAGGGTACGCACCGCTTTGATCCAAACGGTTACCGACACCTTTCAGGACGGCACGGCGTTGGTGGAGCAAATTTCCGGAAAGCTGCCCAGCGCAGTGGCAAATCTGCTGAACTGGCTGTCCAACGGGGCACTGACGCTGGGCACCGGCATTCTTGCGGGCTTTATGATCTCAGCCCGTTTGCCGAAGATCAAAGCCTGGGTGCACTCCAAGCTGCCGCAAAAATGGAACGATCAGATCCTGCCGGGTATTAAAAAGGTAAAAAAGACCTTTGGCCGGTGGCTGAAAGCGCAGCTGAAGCTGATGGCAGTGACCTGGCTGGTGGTGACGGTTGGATTTTTACTGCTGAAGGTAAAATATGCCCCGGCGTGGGCGGCGCTGGTGGCATTGGTGGATGCAGTGCCGGTGCTGGGCACGGGTACGGTGCTGATCCCCTGGGCGATCGTCCGGTTTTTGCAAGGGGATACATTGCAAGGGGCAGGTCTGCTGATCACCTATGGGGCATCCTGGCTGACCCGCAGTGTTTTAGAGCCCCGGCTGGTAGGGAAAAGCCTGGGCATCGATCCGCTGGTATCCCTGGCTGCTTTTTATGCGGGGTTTAAATTTTGGGGCGTGCCGGGAATGGTGCTGGCACCTATGTCTGTTGCCCTGCTTAAGGGCTTGGCAGACAGCAGAAAGACAGAAGATGGCTTGTTCAAAAATAATTTATAATTTACCCTATTGACATTTTTAGCACTCTATTGTATAGTGTGCTTAGCACTCAGGGGTTTTGAGTGCTAAAACCTGAAGGAGTGTGATGACCGTGGAATTGACCGAAAGAAAGAAGAAGGTCTTGCGCAGTGTGGTAGACCTGTATATCCGCACCGCTGAGCCCGTAGGCTCCAAGGTGATCACGGAGCTGCCGGATATGCAGTACTCCTCTGCCACCATCCGCAGTGAAATGGCCGATCTTACTGCTATGGGCTATTTAGAGCAGCCCCATACCAGTGCCGGGCGTGTTCCCTCTGCCGCAGGCTACCGGCTGTATGTGGATGAACTGATGGCAGAATACCGCCTGAGTATGGATGAAACAAAATCCATCAACACCGCCATCGAGGAAAAGATGCAGCAGGTGGATAAAATGATGGAAAAGGTGGCAAAGCTTGTTTCTCAGGCCACAGACCTGCCCGCCATTTCTATGGCATCCCGCTTTGGCGGTGTGACCGTCAGCCGGTTTGATCTGATCTTAGCCGGTCAGGGTAGCTTTATTTTGCTTCTGATGCTGTCTAACGATGAGGTGGTCAACAAGCTGATCAAGCTGCCGGTAGCTATCGAAGAATCGGATCTGAAGATTTTGGCTGCGCTTTTAAATGCCACAATGACAGACCTGCCGGTGGAAGCCTTCAACCAAAGCCTTTTGGAGCGGGTGATGCGCTCTGCCGGAAACGGCGCGAATCTTGTGCCGGTGATCGTGGAATTTGCAGTGGGCACTCTGAACCGTCAGAGCGGCACCAATATGGCTGTTGCCGGACAGATGCGGCTTTTGGGTCAGCCGGAATACCGGGATGTGGACAAAGCCCAGCGGGTAATGACCGGACTGGATGAGGAAACACTTTCCAATCTGCCGGCGGTGATGCAAAACAGCAATGGCACCCAGATCCTGGTTGGCGCTGAAAATGTGGCGCAGGAGCTGAAGGACACCAGTGTTGTAGTTACCAAATTTGACATCGGTGACGGTATGCAGGGTATGATCGGCGTGGTAGGACCCACCAGAATGGACTACGCAAAGGTCACTGCAAGACTGAGCTATTTTGCAGAGAGCCTTTCCAAAATGTTTGGCAAACCGGAACATCCCCAATTGCCCGAATCCAAGGAGGAATAAATAAGTGGCGAAGAAAGATAAGGAAAAGAAAGATCTTCCGGAGCAGGAAGTGCCCCAGGAAGCAGCAGAAGCAGAAGAGCAAGCCCCGGAGGTCGATCCCTGGGAAGAAAAATACAACGCCGAGCACGATGCTTACCTGCGTTTAGCTGCGGATTACGACAATTTCCGCAAGCGCACCGTAAAGGAAAAAGAGCTCTCCTACGGCAACGGCAAGGCCGATGCGGTGGAAAAGCTGCTGCCGGTGTATGATAACTTAGAACGGGCGCTGAATCAGCCCACAGAGGATGCCGCCTATAAAAAAGGCGTGGAAATGACAATGACCCAGCTGGTCACGATCCTGAACAGTCTGGGCGTGGAAATTTTCGGTCAGGTAGGCGAAGCCTTTGATCCCAATATCCATAATGCCGTGATGCACACGGAGGATGAAAACGCCGCGGAAAACACCATCACCCAGGTGTTCCAGAAGGGCTTTAGGCTGGGTGACAAGATCGTGCGGTTTGCAATGGTGCAGGTCGCAAACTAATCTGATCCCGCTCCTCATCTTGCCCCCCGCACTTGTGAGGGGGGTGGCCGAAGGACGGGGGGAGTAAAAAGGTAAACAATTTTTCTAATATATAGGAGGAAAACATTATGAGCAAAATTATCGGAATTGACTTGGGTACTACCAACTCCTGCGTAGCAGTGCTGGAAGGCGGCGAGCCTGTTGTGATCGCCAACGCCGAAGGCGGCAGAACCACCCCCTCTGTGGTGGCATTCTCCAAGACCGGCGAAAGAATGGTGGGTCAGGTGGCAAAGCGCCAGGCTGTTACCAACGCGGATCGCACCATCGCTTCCATCAAGCGCCATATGGGCGAGAATTACCACGTAAATATTGACGGCAAGGGCTATACCCCTCAGGAGATCAGCGC
>CAZLLC010000157.1:0-3947 GCA_964560245.1 uncultured Oscillospiraceae bacterium
CGGAAGCTGTGAAGGCCAGCCTGGAGAAGATCTCCAACGAGGAGGTTCGGGTCAAGGTTATTCATACAGGTGTGGGCGCCATCAACGAAAGCGATATTCTGCTGGCTTCCACAGCCGGTGCGATCATTGTCGGCTTTAACGTCCGTCCTGATGCCGCCGCACAGGCCAGCGGTCAGCGCAGTGGCGTAGATATGCGGTTCTACCGGGTGATCTACGATGCCATCGACGAGATCGAAGCTGCTATGAAGGGTATGCTGGATCCCAAGTTCGAGGAAGTTATCATCGGTCACGCCGAGGTGCGTATGACCTACAAGGTCTCTGCCATCGGCACCATCGCCGGCTGTATGGTCAAGGACGGCAAGGTCAGCCGTGACGCACAGGTCCGTGTTCTGCGTGACAATATCGTGATCCATCAGGGCGAGGTGGGCTCCCTGCAGCGCTTTAAGGACGCGGCAAAGGAAGTCACTGCCGGCTATGAATGCGGTATGAGCATCCTGAAGTTTAACGACATCAAGGAAGGCGACGTATTCGAGTGCTTCCAGATGCAGGAAATCAAGCAATAAAGCGATCTGCCGTGCCGCGACCCGGCACGGCAGTTCCTTTATCAGATAATAGATAATAGATAATAGAAAAGGTGTCGCCACAGGCGACAAACCTAAATCATCTGCGAAGCAGATACGACATACTTTTCACTTTTCACTATTCACTATTCACTACACGACGAAGGAGTGTATATTATGGCATCCAATCGAATCGGACGGATCAATGAGGAAATTCAGAAGGAGCTTTCCTCTGCCATCCGCAATCTGAAAGATCCCAGAGTGCAGGGTACGATGATCTCCATCACCCATGTGGAGGCAACACCGGATCTGCGCTACGCCAAGATCTATGTAAGCTTTTTGGAGGAGCACAAGGCGGGTGATGCCTTGAAGGGGCTTAAGTCCGCTTCCGGCTATTTGCGCCGGGAATTGGGCAGTGCCCTGAATCTGCGGTATACACCGGAATTGGTGTGGGAACTGGATGATTCCATCACCTACGGCGCGAAAATGCTGAAGCTGATCAATTCTTTGGATACCGGGTCTTCTGAGGAAACGGAAGAAGAATGAACGGGATCGTAATTGTGGACAAGCCCCAGGGCTGGACGAGCCAGGATGTGGTTTCCAAGCTGCGGGGCGTTTTCAAGACCCGGCGGATCGGTCACGGTGGAACACTGGACCCATTGGCAACCGGCGTGCTGCCGGTGTTTGTGGGTCGGGCGACCCGGGGCGTGGAGTTTTTTGAACACGCGGAAAAAACCTATGAAGCCCAGCTGAAGCTGGGTGTCCATACAGACACCGAGGATATTACCGGACGGGTGCTGGAAGAAAAGCCTGTGAATGTGACGGAAGAAGCATTTTTGAAGGCTTTGGAGCAGTTTCGCGGTGAGATCCAACAGATCCCGCCAATGTATTCTGCCATTAAGGTGGGTGGACAAAAGCTGTATGATCTGGCACGGCAGGGCAGGGAAGTGGAGCGCAAAAGCCGGACGGTGACCGTCTTCCGGTTGGAATGCCTGGAATTTTCTGGCGACAGGGCAAAGCTTTTGGTGCACTGCTCCAAGGGCACTTATATCCGCACTCTGTGCAAGGACATCGGACAGGCTCTGGGCTGCGGCGGCTGTATGCAGGCACTGCGCCGGGTAACAGCCGGGGCTTATACCATCGGGCAGGCTGTGCCGTTACAGACGCTGATCGAAACGGCAGAGCCGGAAAAATATTTAGCCCCTGTGGACAGTATGTTTGACCGGTATGAAAAAACGGTTTTAACAGCCAATCAGGAAAAACGGTGCCGTAACGGCAACAGCTTTTCAGTTTCTATACCGGAAGGGATCTACCGTGCCTACAGCGCAGGCGGCGAATTTTTGATGCTGGCGCAGGTAAAAGACGGAGTTATGTCAACCGTAAAAAGCTTTTTTGAAGTATAATATCAATTGACAGTTGACAGTGGACAGTTGACAGTGAAGGTATTTCCTTCGGAAATGTTTTTAAATTGTCCGCAGAGCGGACACCTTAATTGTCAATTGTCAACTGTCAACTGTCAATTATTTAAGAGTGTGAGCCTATGGAAGAAAGAATAATTTATGCTCTGGGGTATTTTGACGGTGTCCACAAAGGGCACAAGGCACTGCTGGATATTTGCCGGGAACTGGCGCAAACCCAAAACTGCCAATGCGGCACAGTGACCTTTTTGGATCATCCGGACGCGCTTCTGCAAGGAAGAAAACCGGAATTGATCACCACCCCGGCGCAGCGGAAGGAACTGCTGCTGCAGCAGGGAATGGAAAATGTTCTTGTTTTGCCCTTCGATGAAAAAATGATGCGCACGCCCTGGCAGGAATTTCTGCTGTTTCTACTGCAGGAGCATAATGCTGTCGGCTTTGTCTGCGGTACGGATTTCCGCTTTGGAAAAGGCGGCGAAGGAACGGCGGACAAGCTGCATCAGTTTTGCCAAAGTCATAACCTGGTTTTTAAGGCTGTTCCTCAACAGTATATAGATGGTATCCGGGTGTCCTCCACCCATATCCGCAGCTTGCTGCAACAGGGAAAAATGGAGGAAGCAGCCCGGTTTTTAGGACGGGGCTTTGCAATATCCGGCACAGTGATCCGGGGGCAGCAGCTGGGGCGCACACTGGGCTTTCCAACAGCCAATCTGCTGTATCCGGAGGAATTGGTTCGTGTGCCTTTCGGCGTTTATGCCTGTCGGGTCTGGATCGACGGTGTGGCTTACAAGGCGGTGACCAATATCGGCACCCGTCCCACTGTTTCCGGTACGGGCATCACCGTGGAAAGCTATATACTGGATCATTCCGGTGACCTTTATGACCGGAGAATCGGCGTGGAGCTGCTGAAATTTCTGCGCCCGGAACAGAAATTCGATTCCCTGCAAGCGCTGAAGGAGCAGATCGCACTGGATAAAGCAGCAATACACAATTTTTGATAAGACACCCATCTTTGTCCCCTTCGTTAGCTTAGTCACAAATCTACCGTGATGCGTGTTCATCCTGAGGGTCGCGAAGCAGAGTCGAAGGATCTTCACAGCATCGATAATGCGTAGATTCTTCGCTTGCGCTCAAAATGACACTTTTTTGGGAACGAACTTAATTGCTGATGGTATTTTGCTGATTATCCATAACTTTTTTCTCCCAAAATGAAAATTCTGCTTTACTTTTGGGAAAGCTTATGCTATGATAGTCGGGCTGGCTTTGGCCGGTCAATCATTATGCCCTTTTGCTCAGTTCAGGGAGAAGCCGAAAAACGGATTCCACTACCCCTCTACTTAGCTTTTTGGGAAATTAATTTGAAAGGTGGAAAACACAATGATTCTCAAAGAGAAAAAGACCCAGGTCATCCTGGAAAACGCAACCCACGAAGGCGACACCGGTTCTCCCGAGGTTCAGATCGCTATTCTGACCGCTCGTATCAACGAGCTGACTGATCACCTGCGTGTACACAAGCACGACAACCACTCCCGTCGTGGTCTGCTGATGATGGTTGGTAAGCGCCGCAACCTGCTGGACTATCTGGCAAAGAAGGACATCAACCGTTACCGTGCTATCATCGCCAAGCTGGGTATCCGTAAGTAATTCCAAACGAAAGGGCGATGGCAACCATCGCCCTTTTTTAGCAGATCCATTACAAATCAAAAAATCGGGAGAAACTTTAGCAGTTGAAAGTGACGCTTGACTCAAGCATCAGTTTCAAGTGCTAAACCTCCCGAGAAAAATTACACAGGAGGTAAATACAAATGATTACTCGCAAACAGTATCCCAACCATCACGTATATGAGATGGAGATCGGCGGCCGTCCCTTCACCGTGGAAACCGGTAAGGTGGCAGAGCTGGCCAACGCCGAGTGCATCTGCCGCTACGGCGACACCGTGGTGCTGACTACCTGCACCTGCAACCCCAT
>CAZLLC010000158.1:0-3934 GCA_964560245.1 uncultured Oscillospiraceae bacterium
TGCTCGCAGATGGCGACCTTGTGACCCTTGGCAACAAGGCGGGCAATGTAGGTATCGACAGAGTGATAGGGTACGCCGCACATCGGCGTCTGCTCTTCCTTGGGCTTGCCCCGATCCCGGGTGGTCAGGTTCAGATCCAGTTCCTTGGCGGCAAGCTTTGCGTCCTCGTCAAACATTTCATAGAAGTCGCCCAGCCGGAAAAATAAAATGCAGTCTTTATTCTTTTCTTTGATCTCAAAATACTGACGCCGCATAGGGGTCATTTCAGAGGTTTTGGAGGCCATATTATCATTCCTTTTCATCAAGCGTTCCGGTAAGGCTCCAGGTGGTGGAGCCGGTGATGGTAATGGGGTGGAATGTGCCGATCAGGGCTTTGTCGCCCACCAGGCGTACAAGCCTGCCGCCCTCGGTACGGGCTGTCAGCCACTGTTTGTCTGTGCCGTCGATCAGACAGCGGAAGGTCTTACCCACATACTGGCTGTGGATTTCTTCGGAAATACTGTTTTGCACGTCGCAAAGCCGGTCAAAGCGCCGGTTCTTTTCTTCCTTAGGGGTGGGGTCGTCCATACCGGCAGCAGGTGTGCCGGGACGGGGAGAGAAGATAAAGGTAAACAGAGAATCGTAACGCACTTCCTGGATCAGGGAAATGGTTTCTTCAAATTCTTCTGCTGTTTCGCCGGGGAAGCCCACGATCACATCAGAGGTCAAGACCAGTTCCGGCATAACCTTTTTGGCGTAGTTTACAGCTTCCAGATATTTTTCCCGGTCATAGTGCCGGTTCATTGCCTTCAGCACACGGCTGGAGCCGGATTGGAAGGGCAGATGCAGCTGTTTGGCGATCTTGGGGGAGGATGCCATAGCATCAAAAAGCTTTTTGGAGGCATCCCGGGGGTGGCTGGTCATAAACCGGATCAGGAAGTCACCGGGAATTTCAGCAATCTTCAAAAGCAGATCCGCAAAATCCAGTCCTTCGTCCAGATCCTTACCGTAGGAGTTGACATTCTGACCCAGCAGAGTGATCTCCCGGGTGCCGGCGGCGATCAGCGCCTTACATTCTGCCAGAATATCCGCAGACTGCCGGCTGCGTTCCCGACCCCGGACATAGGGAACGATGCAGTAGGTACAGAAATTGTTGCAGCCGTACATAATAGATACCCAAGCCTTCAGGGTGTTATCCCGCTGCTGGGGAAGACCTTCGGCAATAGAGCCTGCCTCGTCTTCAATATAGAAGATCCGTTTTCCGGTGGTCAGCACCAGATAAAGGATCTCCGCAAACTGCCACAGATGGTGGGTGGAGAATACGCCGTTTACGTGGGGATAGCTTTTTCTGATCCGGTCTGTCACCACAGTCTGACCGGCCATACAGCCACACAGAAAGATCTTCTGCTCCGGATGGCGGCGCTTGGTGTGGGTCAAAGCACCTAAATTTCCGAAAACCCGCTGCTCTGCGTGCTCCCGGATGGCGCAGGTGTTCATCACCACCACGTCGGCATTTTCTGCCGTGTCGGTGATGGCGTAGCCGCTTTCACACAGGATGCCCCGGATTTTTTCGGAGTCTGCTTCGTTTTGCTGACAGCCGTAGGTCTCCACATAGGCAACAGGCGTAATGCCCCGGCTTTTCCATATATCATTTATCTTACTGCAGAACAGGATCTGCTGATCCAGCTTGTCCTGAGAAATAACAGTCGTCTTGTTTTTCATATACTGCTCCTTATAATTACTCAATTTAGAATTTTATCATTTTTAAGCGCTCTTTTCAAGAGTTAGCAATATAAAAATGTTAAAAATATTAGAACATTGTAATAATTCTTGCAATTTACCTCTTGCCGTGATAGACTAACTGCATACTGTGCCCATAAAGTAGTTTACTCAAGGGCTGGAAAGAGGGATATTATGGAAAATGAAAACCTGAACGAACAGCAGATCCAGGGGTCTGAACTGGAACAGGAGCCTGTAGCTGCTGTGGAAGAACCGGTCGCAGAACCGTTGGCAGAAGAGGTCGCAGAACTTGAAGCTGCGGCTGAAGAAGCCGCAGAAGAGCAGGCTACCCAGCCGGAGACTGTGGCAGAAGAACCGGTGATCGTGCCGGCTATTAAAAAGGGCTATACAGCCAAGGTGGTCCTGATCACACTTCTGTGTGTTGTTTTGGCAGCAGCGCTGGTGGTAGGTGTGCTGGCAGGCGCGGGCGTCATTTTTAATGATGACGGTGAGGTACAGGAAACCACTGAAAATGTGGAAGAAACCACTGAAAATGTTGAAGAGACCACTTTGAATGTGGATCTGAAGTCCTACACCGTTTCTGATGAGGAAGCCGTTGCCGCGCAAAATACAGTGGTTGCAACCGTTGGTGATCTGCAGCTGACCAACAGTGCATTGCAGGTGGATTACTGGACAAGTGTATATGAATATTACAGCTCTTATGGCTACTATCTGTATTTGATGGGTGTGGATTTCAGCCAGCCGCTGGACACCTTGGTCTATGATGCAGAAACGAACACCTCCTGGCAGAGCTTTTTACTGGAGTACAGCCTGTCCATCTGGCACCAGTATGCAGCTATTCAGCTTGTTGCGGAGGCAAACAATTTTGTAATGACAGAAGACCAGCTGGCATATATGAATGAAATGGACAGCTATATGGAGCAGGTGGCCACTGAGAATGGCTTTGCAACTGTTGAAGACCTGGTGAAAGCACAGATGGGCGTTGGTGCTACAGTTCAGGGCTATAAGGAATTTACGGATCTGGCATATAAGGCCTCTTGCTATGTGGAATCCTATCAGGAATCTTTAGATCCCACCGATGAGGAACTGGATGCTTACTTTACGGAAAACGCAGACAGTTATGCCGAAAGCGGTATTACCAAGGAAAGCGGCAACCTTGTAGATGTGCGTCACATTCTCGTTATGCCCGAAGGCGGCACAGAGGACGAATCCGGCAATGTGACCTACTCTGAAGAAGAGTGGGAGACTTGCCGTCAGAAGGCACAGGATCTGTACGATCAGTGGCTGGAAGGCGATGCTACAGAGGACAGCTTTGCGGAAATGGCAGGCGAACATTCTGAGGATCCCGGCTCCAGCTCCAATGGAGGCCTGTACAGCGGCGTTGCTGCCGGCGATATGGTGACAGAATTCAACGACTGGATCTTTGATGAAAGCCGTGCACACGGTGATCACGGTCTGGTAAAAACCACCTACGGCTACCACATTATGTTCTTTGTGGATGCCCAGCCCCCGTGGCTGTCTGTTGCCAAGTCTGACTATCTTTCTGAAATGATCAGCAATATGGTCACCGAGGCTATTGAGCAGTACCCCCTTGAGGTGGACTATGATGCCATCGCCCTGAGCGAAATGACCCTGGGCTAATATAGAGTTTTATAATGACCAAAAGTGGCAGTTTTTCGGAAACTGCCACTTTTGATTGCTTTATACTGTGTGTACTCCGCTGTAAGCGCAATGTTACATAGTTAAGGAATGCAGTACCGAATATGTGTCATCCTGAGCGGAGCGCAGCGAAGTCGAAGGATCTTCGCACCAACGATCTGCTAAGCAACCCCCCCAATGCGTAGATTCTTCAGCTCACATTCGTTCGCTTCAGAATGACAGCGTGTTCGGTAATTTGAAGCATTTTTCGCACTCTGTGTGTCATTGCGAGCCCCGAAGGGGCGTGGCAATCCGTTCTCTTGAAAAATACGCCAGTGTTGCATATTGTATACATTTGTAAAAGCCCACCGGTTTTGCCGGTGGGCTTTTAGGTTTATTTCTTCACTGTCAGTTTGACCGCATTGGTGTAAATTACGTTTCCTGCAGAATCGGTAATCTTACAGCGGTACTGATAACCGTTTTTGGATGTAGTGGCGGACACGGACAAGGTCTTTGTCTTACTGCCGGTGGCAGGTGAGTTTTTCCAAGTGTTGCCACCGTCACTGCTGTACTGCCA
>CAZLLC010000159.1:0-3912 GCA_964560245.1 uncultured Oscillospiraceae bacterium
GCACTGTAGCAAATGAGAACGAATACGATGTTCTGAGAATTACCATTGATGGCGTTGACCCCAAGGCCATCTGGAACTTTGCTGTTACCGTTGCGCCTCAGCACTACTATGGCGAGGGCAGCTCGGTTGGCGTGGATATTGCCAACAACAAGTTCGGCGTGGAGTTTGCAAGCTTCGACTTTATGTCCGACATCATCCAGTCCACCAGAAATGTCCGTCTGCCTATGGGCGCCGGCTCCTACAAGGTGACTGACAGCAACAATAGCGATAACCCCGCGGAAAACGATTTCTACGCAAACAACATCGTTTACTTCAAGTCCAACTCCTATTTTGAGACCTTGGGTGAGGGCATCAACAATGCCAACATCGAGAAGATCCGTTATCAGATCGTTTCCTCCAACAACGCCATCGATGCACTGTCCAACGGCTCTGTGCACTACATCTCTCCCTCTTTGACCACTGAAAACTACGAGAAGCTGGAGGCTATGCAGTCCAAGGGCTTCGAGATGCTGACCACCGACCAGCTGGGTTACGGTTATATCGGCATCAATGCTTCCAAGGTTACCGACATCAACCTGCGTAAGGCTATTATGTGCGCTATGAACACCGGTCTGGCTCTGGACTACTACCGTGCCGGTACTGCTGAGCGTATCTTCTGGAATATGTCCACCGTTTCCTGGGCTTACCCCACCGGCAGCGCTGCCAACGACAACGGCAAGGATTATCCCCAGATGGGTACCTGGAGCGAGGATGTGGCTATTGAAAACATCAAGAAGTATATGCAGCTGGCTGGCTACAGCGGCGGCGAGAGCGACCTGAAGGTCACCTTCACCATCGCCGGCTCCACACTGCAGGATCACCCCACCTATAAGGTGTTCCGTGATGCTGCTGCTCTGCTGAACTCCCTGGGCTGGGAGGTCACCGTTGTTTGTGATACTCAGGCGCTGACCAAGATCAGCACCGGTTCTCTGCAGGTTTGGGCTGCTGCCTGGTCCTCCGCGCTGGATCCGGATATGTATCAGGTCTACCACAAGGATTCCTCCGCAACCAGCACCCTGGCTTGGGGCTATCCCTACCTGAAGGCCAGCGGCAGTGCTGAAGAGCTGAACATTTTGGACGAACTCAGTGAACTGATCGACGAAGCCCGTGAGACCAACGATCAGGCTGTCCGTACCGAGCTGTATGAGGAAGCTATGGGCTATGTGCTGGATCTGGCTGTGGAACTGCCTGTGTATCAGCGTGATGTGCTGTACGCATACAACGCCAAGGTGATCGACTCCGACAGCCTGCCCAGTGAGATCAACCCCTATTCCTCTCCTCTGGACCGTATTTGGGAACTGAAGTTTGCCGACTGATAAAGGGGCGAATTTATGTTTAAATACATTCTCAAAAGAATAGGATACTCCATCCTTGTTCTGCTTGGTGTATCCCTGATCATCTATTTTCTGACCCGGTTGATGCCTATCGACTTCGTCAAGAATAAGGTGGTCTCCGTACAAACCTCCGGCGCCACCGTATCGCAAGATATGGTGGACGCTATGTACGAATCCTATGGCCTGAGCGCCAATGCCGGATTCGGTGATATTATGAAGGGCTACCTGAACTGGCTGTCCGACCTGGTTCGTCTGGATCTGGGCACCAGCTTCAAGTACGGCATCCCTGTGGCTGAGAAGATCGCTATGCATATGGGTACATCCTTTGCGGTAGCGCTGATCGCCACCATCTTTGAATTTATGATCGCCATTCCTCTTGGTATTACGGCGGCCACCCATCAGTACAGCCTGCGGGATTACGTCGTTACCGTCTTGGTTATGATCGGTATTTCTCTGCCCTCGTTCTTCTTCGGTAACATCCTGAAGAACCTGCTGTCGCTGAAGCTGGGCTGGTTCCCCAACCAGGGCTTGAGCGATGCCACCCAGTCCTATACCGGCTTTGCACTGCTGTGGGACTATGCCCGGCACCTGTTTATTCCGGTACTGACGGTGGTCATTCTGAGCATTGGCTCCAGAATGCGTATGACCCGTACCAATATGCTGGAAGTGCTGAATTCCGACTATATCCGTACCGCCCGTGCTAAGGGTCTGAAGGAAAAGACGGTTATTTACAAGCACGCCTTCCGTAATACGATGATCCCCCTGGTGACCTCTCTGGCAGGCTTGCTGCCCAGTCTGTTCTCCGGCGCCATCATCACCGAGCAGGTGTTTGGTCTGCCCGGTATCGGTAATATCGCACTGGAAGCAATGAACGCCGGCGACATTCCCTTTATTATGGGCTACAATATGTTCCTGGCGCTGCTGAGTGTGCTGGGCATCCTGATGGCTGACCTGATGTACGGCATCGTGGATCCCAGAGTAAAATTGGAGTGAGGAGGCGTAAATGATGGAAGAACAAAAGCAAAACAATACCCCTGTTCTGGAAACAGAAACGCCTCTGGACAAAAATGTTCGTATGATGTCCCCGACCCAGATGCTGCTGCGGCGGTTTTTCCGCTCCAAGCTGAGTATCATCGGTCTGATTATGGTCATCAGTCTGTTTTTGTTCTGTTTCGCCGGTCCGTTGGTATACACCCAGTGGGGTGAGACTGATCTGGACAAGAGCGGTAAGACCGAATATGCCGTTTCCAGCACTACTTATACTGTGGACGGCGTGGAGTACACCTTGCGGCAGACCACAGAAAAGCACCTGGCTGACAACTTCCTGGATGCGCCCTCCAAGGAGCATCCCCTTGGTACTGACGACCAGGGCTATGATGTGCTGGCACGACTGATGTATGGCGGACGGGTCTCTCTGATCGTCAGCTTTATGACCGTGCTGCTGCTGACGGTGTTTGGCGTCATTTTGGGTGGCATTGCAGGCTTCTTCGGCGGCTGGGTAGATAACATCATTATGCGTATCTGCGACGTGCTGATCTGCCTGCCCGGCATCCCCATCCTGCTGATCCTCAGCTCCGCGATGGACGGCTGGGTAGAACTGGACTATATGCAGGAAAGCTGGCGTATTTACATCCTGATGCTGTTCTTGACCTTTATTTCCTGGCCCGGCACAGCCCGTTTGGTCAGAGGTCAGATCCTTTCTCTGCGTGAGCAGGAATTTATGGTGGCGGCAGAGGCTATGGGCTATTCTACCGGCCGTAAGATCTTCAAGCACCTGATCCCCAACGTTATGCCCCAGCTGATCGTGCAGATGAGCCTTTCTTTGGGCAGTATGATCCTGTACGAATCCACACTGTCTTATTTGAATATGGGCATCAAAGCACCTTACACTGCTTGGGGTTCTATGATCAGCATTATTACAACCAACCCCAACATTTTGGAAAATCACCTGTATGTGTGGGTGCCTGCCGGCGTTTGTATCGTCATCGCTGTTCTGGGCTTCAACTTCGTGGGCGACGGTCTGCGGGATGCGCTCGACCCGAAGGGAAGGAGATAAGCTATGAGTGAAACAAAGAAAGGTTATTTGACCGGTAAAGAGATCCGGGCTATTTCCAAGGCCAACCGCAAGGAAACCAAGCGGCTGGAGGCTTATAAGAACCGGAAAGCACCGGAATCGGAATTTCTGTCCCAAATGAAGGATGAGTCCAATATTTTGGAGATCCAGGACCTGCACACCTACTTCTTTACGGAGCAGGGTGTGGTCAAGGCTGTCAACGGTGTTTCCTACGATGTGCCCAAGAATGCGGTCGTAGGCGTCGTGGGCGAGTCCGGCTGCGGCAAGTCCGTTACCAGTATGTCCGTTATGCGCCTGATCCAGGGTCCTGCCGGACAGATTGTAGAAGGCTCTATCCGCTTCAAGGCTTATGACTACAAGCGTGACGAAAAGGGAAATCCTGTTGCAAATGCCAGCGGCGACTATGAGATGGAAGAAAAGGTCTACGATATTGCCAAGATGCCCATCCACGAGATCCACCGTATC
>CAZLLC010000160.1:0-3798 GCA_964560245.1 uncultured Oscillospiraceae bacterium
CCTCCAACGGTCACTTTGATACCACCGAGGGCAACATCAAGCAGATGGGCTCCATTCCCCGGAATCTGTACAATAAAGAGCTGCTGTATGAAGTGCCCGAGGGCGGCGTTTATGAGAAGAACCCCTTTAAGGGCGATATGGATGTAAAGAAGCTGGAGCAGCTGATCGAGGCGGTGGGGCCTGAGAATGTGCCCCTGATCTACACCACCATCACCAACAATACGGTCTGCGGACAGGCTGTTTCTATGAAGTCCATCCGGGAAACCGCCAAGATCGCGGAGAAATACGACATTCCATTTATGTTTGACGTTGCCCGCTGGGCAGAAAACTGCTATTTCATCAAGGTCAACGAAGAAGGCTATGCCGACAAGTCCATTGCCGAGATCGCAACCGAAATGTTCTCCTACTGCGACGGCTTTACAATGTCCGCCAAGAAGAACGGTCACGCCAATATGGGCGGTATGCTGGCATTCCGTGACAAGGGCCGCTTCTGGAGAAAGTTCTCCGACTTCAACGAAGACGGCACAGTAAAGACCGACGTCGGCGTGCTGCTGAAGGTCAAGCAGATCTCCTGCTACGGCAACGATTCCTATGGCGGTATGTCCGGCCGTGATATTATGGCGCTGGCAGCCGGTCTGTATGAGGAGTGTAACTTTAATTACCAGAAGGCCCGTGTGGAGCAGTGTGAGTACCTGGCGCAGGGCTTCTACAAGGCCGGTGTCAAGGGCGTGATCCTGCCCGCAGGCGGTCACGGCGTGTACATCAATATGACGGAGTTCTTTGATAACAAGCGGGGACACGAGACCTTTGCCGGTCAGGGCTTCTCTATCGAGCTGATCCGCCGTTACGGCATCCGCACCTCTGAGCTGGGTGACTATTCTATGGAATATGACCTGAAGACCCCGGAGCAGCAGGAGGAGCTGTGCAATGTGGTGCGCTTTGCGGTCAACCGCAGCCAGTTGAGCCAGGAGCATATGGACTATGTGATCGCGGCAGTCAAGGAACTGTACGAGGACAGAGAGTCTATTCCCAATATGCGCATCGTCAAGGGCAGAACCCTGCCTATGCGCCACTTCCATGCCTTCCTGGAGCCCTATGCCAACGAAGAATAATTTAAGGGGCACCCGACTAAAAATCAGTTTTTAGAGGTTCCCTGAGGTTATTGACAAACTGCAAGGGGCTGTCTTAAAATGATTTCGTAGGGTCACCTCTCCCGAGGTGACCGGAACCTACATAGAAAAACTATGGGCATTGGTTTTTAAAATTATGTTTTTAAATATGGATGACTGGCGTATATTTGTGGTTGTAACAGTAGCCTTACTTTTGGACGGGTTCCTCTTCCTCCTGGAGTAGCCGATAATGAAATAAAAAACCCATTTTCTCAGTACGGAGTTAATGCTAATACTTGAATGGTCGATTGAGAAACATCGAACCTTACAGCGGACGCAGACCGTAAGGAAAGGATATATCCATTCCGCAAAAACGGAAGACATATAGCCTTCCCGCGATTAAAAAATATTATTATAAACGGAGGTACAAAAATGAAACACATTGGTAAAATTTGTCTGTCATTAGCAATTATTGTATGCTGTCTGATCGGCATTGCGGTAAACGCCCAGGCTGCCACCACCGCAAGCGGTACCTGTGGTGACAATCTGACCTGGAAGCTGGACAGCGCAGGTACACTTACCATCTCCGGCACCGGTGATATGGAAGATTTTGATAATTTTGACAACAAGGCGCCCTGGAGCGCTCATAGCGCATCTATTAAAAAAGTTATAATCAAATCCGGTGTGACCGGTATTGGTATGAACGCATTTTTTAGCTATGAAAATTTAACCTCTGTATCAATTTCCGGCAGTGTTGTCCGCATTGGATATTACGCTTTTGCCGGTTGTATGGAATTAACCTCTGTGGACATTGCGCAGGGCGTAAAAGTTATTGAAGAGGGTGCTTTCCAAGCATGCGACAACCTGACGGATGTATCTATTCCGGACAGCATTGCGTCCCTTGCGTCTAATGCCTTTGAATACGGACGATCCAATTTGCAGTACAATACATACGATAATGCCAAATATTTAGGAAACGAAAGCAATCCCTATGTTGTGCTGGTAAGTTCCGTATCGAAGGACATTGTATCCTGCACAATCCACACCAGTACAAAAATAATTGATCGTTCTGCATTTCAGAACTGCAGCAAGCTGAAGTCTATCACCATTCCTGAAAGCGTTATCAATATTGGTTCGGGTGCATTTAGTGGTTGTGATAATCTGCAGTACACGGTATATGGCAAGGCAAATTATCTGGGCAGCGCAAACAATGCTTACTATGCATTGATCAGTGTCACGGATAAGAGTATCACTGCCACGAATATCCATAAAAATACAAAAATCATCGCATCCGGAGCGTATGAGAATTGTAATAATCTGACCGCTGCGACCATTCCCAACGGCGTGGTCAGTATTGGCGGTTTTGCATTTTCCTCAACCACCGCTTTGTCTGCAATAACAATTCCGGAAAGTGTCACTTTGATCCATGAGTATGCGTTTACCGGCAGCGCAATGGAAAAGATAACATTTACAGGTGATGCTCCAACCATCGGTATGAGAATTTTTTACAGAATTGCACCCGCAGTTTACTATCCTGCAAATAACGACACTTGGACAAAGGCGGTTTTGAAGGATTACGGCGGAACGATCACCTGGGTTGGATATAACGAATTACTGAGCATCAAGACCCAGCCCAAGACGGTTTATGCCGCTAATGGCAGCAAGGCATCCACAACTGTGAAAGCCACCGGTGACGGCTTGACCTATCAGTGGTATGTAAAAAGCGCAAGCGCGTCCTCCTACACCAAATCTTCACTCAAAACGGCAACCTATTCCTGCACAATAAACAGCACCACAGATGGCCGTTATGTGCGCTGCAAGATCACTGACAAATATGGCAACAGCGTTTGGACAAACACTGTGCGCATGCGTATGCGGGATCTGGCCATTGCTACCCAGCCGGCGAATAAAACGGTAAAGGACGGCACTACCGCCAAGTTCACTGTAAAAGCCAATAATTCCAATGTGACCTACCAGTGGCAGTATCGCACATCTTCCTCCGGCAGTTGGAAGAATGCATCTGCTACCGGAAATAAGACAAAAACCCTGTCTGTAGCCGCTACAGTAGCAAAGCACGGCTATCAGTACCGCTGCCGGGTGACCGACAGCGCAGGCAATGCCGTATATTCCAAGATCGTCAGCCTGTATGTGCTGGGCATTAAGACCCAACCGGCAAATAAGACTGTCAAGGCTGGCGCAACCGCCAAATTTACAGTTGCCGCAACCGGCAAGGGCCTGACATACCAGTGGCAGTACAGAACATCCTCCTCCGGCAGCTGGAAGAATGTATCCACCGCCAGCGGTAAAACTGCCAACTATTCCCTGACCACAGCAGTAAAACATCACGGCTATCAGTACCGGTGTAAGATTACGGATGCCGCAGGCAACAAGGTATATACCAAGACGGTGATGCTGTATGTACTAGGGATCAAGACCCAGCCTGCAAGCAAGACTGTGAAAGTGGGCGCAACCGCCAAGTTTACAGTTGCCGCAACCGGCAAGGGTCTGACATACCAGTGGCAGTACAGAACATCCTCCTCCGGCAGCTGGAAGAATGTATCTGTAGCCAGCGGCAAAACTGCCAACTACTCCCTGACCGCAGCCGCACGCCACAACGGCTACCAGTACCGGTGCAAGATCACCGACTCCGCCGGAAATGTGATCTATACCAGCATCGTCAAATTGACTG
>CAZLLC010000161.1:0-3758 GCA_964560245.1 uncultured Oscillospiraceae bacterium
TGCCCCAAAACTGCAACCTGAAGGAGGTTGCCCACATTAAAAAGTTTGTGGATATTCCCGTGGTCTGTGCCGGCCGTATGGAGCCGGATGCAGGCGCTAAGGCCGTAGCCGACGGTCTGATCGACGGCGTGGGCATTGCCCGGCAGTTTTTGGTAGATCCCCAGTGGATCACCAAGATCCTGGAGGATCGGGTAGAGGACATCAAGCCCTGTATCTGCTGCCACGCCGGCTGCTTCAACTTCTCCTCCTCCAAGGGTCATTATAATACACAGGATCTGTATGATACGATGCACCTTTCCCGCTGCGCGCTGAACGCGGAAACCATGCAAAGCGGCAAGCATTACATCAAACCTGCCAAAAAGGCTAAGAAGATCGCCGTTATTGGCGGCGGCATCGGCGGTATGGAGGCTGCCATCGTCTGCGCCAAGCGGGGACATCAGGTAAAGCTTTACGAAAAGTCCGATAAGCTGGGCGGTGTGTTTATTGCCGCCGCAGCGCCCTCTTTCAAGGAAAAGGACCGGGATCTGATCGCCTGGTATCGCCGGGAGATCACCAGATATCCCATTGAGGTCCATATGAACACCGAGATCACCGATGTAAGCGCCCTGGATGCTGACGAAGTGATCGTTGCCACCGGCTCCAAGGCCAACCGCATCCCGGTGCCCGGTATCGACTATGGTATTCAGGCCATCGATTTCCTGCTGGGTGAAAAGCCTGTGGGTGAAAAAGCGGTCATTATCGGCGGCGGTCTGACCGGCTGTGAGATCGCCTACGAGCTGTACCTGCAGGGTAAAAAGCCGGTGATCGTGGAAATGCAGGAGGATCTGATCACCACACCCGGTGTCAGCTTTGCAAACACCAGCTTCCTGCGGGAATTCTTTACCACCAACAACGTGCCTGTTCATCTGGAGACCCGGCTGTGTGAAGTCCACACCGATGGCGTGACCGTGGCAGACAAGGACGGTAAGCAGTTTAAGATCGATGCGGATTCCGTGATCCTGTCCACCGGCTACCGCAGCGAGCCTTTGGCGAAAAAGGCAAAGCATATCCACCTGGTGGGCGACTGCGATCAGGTGGGCAACCTGCGCTCCGTGATCTGGGGCGCCTGGGATGTAGCAATGAAGCTGTGATCCCTCAATGGCTCAACGCTATCGATTTAAGCCTTGCCCCCCGCACTTGTGAGGGGGGTGGCTGAGCGACGCGAAGCCGGGGGGAGTAAACGAAATCTCAACTCCCCCAGTCAAAAATCGGTTCCGAAGTGCCGATTTTTGCCAGCCCCCTCTTAAAAGCGGGGGCCGAGGGCTGCTAAATCCCACATTTTCCTCTTAAATTGAAAGCCTGACCTAAGGGGTAAACGGAGACTCCAAATCTTTTTAACAAATATAAAAGGAGAACATCAATGTTTTTAACAGACGAACAACAGGCCATTTTAAATGGCTCCAAGGGCGAAACCATGGCAAAGGTGATGAAGACCCTGGTGATGTACGGCGACACCTTCGGCGCGGATAAGCTGATTCCCGTCACCTCAGAATACAACCACCTGGTCACCTCCTTCGGTCTGAAAATGATCAGTCCTGTGTACGAGCTGATGGACCAGCTTATTGAAGCCGGTGCCATCTCCACCCAAAAATTCTCTATGGACCCCCGACCGCTGGATAAGAATGTACCTGCCAATTTCCTGCAGAATCTGATCTTCAACAAATTTATGTACTCCAAGCAGGATTTCTATGAGGATCAGCTGCAAAAGCTGGGTCTATTAAATGACGACGCCTTCACCTGCGCCTGCTATCTGGATCAGGTGGGCAACAAGCCCAAAAAGGGCGATATCCTCAGCTGGGCAGAGTCCTCCGCCGTGGTCTATGCCAACTCGGTACTGGGCGCCCGGTGCAACCGCAATTCCGGCATTATGGACATTATGGGCTCTATTGCCGGCTGTGTGCCCCACTTCGGTCTGGTGACCGATGAGGGACGGAAGGCCAGCTGGATCGTCAAGGTGGAAACCACCAAGAAGCCGGAGGCGCAGCTGTTGGGCTCTGCCATCGGTATGAAGGTAATGGAGGATGTGCCATATATTTACGGTATGGAGCAGTGGCTGGGTACCGAACTCAGCGACGGCACTTGCGCCTACCTGAAGGATTTCGGCGCAGCCACCGCCTCCAACGGCGCAGTGGGTCTGTACCATATCCACAACCTGACACCGGAAGCTTACGAACAGGGCGAGAGCCTGATCAAGGAAAACGCCCAGGTCTATGTGATCGACGACGCGGAGCTGCAGCGGGTGCAGGACAACTATCCCGTTATCTGGAAAAATGCCGACGCCAAGCCCAAGCTGTGCTTTGTGGGCTGTCCTCATATGAGCCTGCAGCAGCTGGTCGACTGGACGGAAAATGTGGAAAAGGGTCTGAAGGAAGCAGGAAACAGCAAGGTGCAGATCCCCACGGTATTTACCACCGCCCCGGCTGTGAAGAAGGAATTTGAGAAGACCGAATATGCCAAGCGGCTGGAAAAGACCGGCGTGATCCTGTCCTACATCTGTCCGCTGATGTATATGAACAATCCGCTGTGCAGTGCTATGCCGGTGATCACCTGCTCCAACAAGCTGCGGACCTACACCACCGCCCGGTATTACACAGAAGCTGAAATCTTAAGCAAGATCACGAAGGGAGGCAAATAATATGAAGCAGTTTAAAGGACGGGTGGTTGCCCCCGGAACTGTGACCGCGGAAGCGGTGGTCTCCCACGGCGGTCTGAATACGTTGGCCACCTTCCAGAAGGCGCTGCAGTACGGCGACAAAAAAGCCACCTGCGGCGATCAGAACAACCCCGATCTGTACGGCAAGCCCTTAGCCGGCAAAGCTGTATGCCTGCCCCAGACCATCGGCTCTACCACCGGCGGTATGGTCATCTACTGTGCCTGCGCTATGGGTCGGCAGCCTGCGTGTATGCTTTTTTCCAATCCTATTGACTCTTTGGCAGCCGCCGGTTCTATTTTGGCATCGGTATGGCTGGACGGCATCAGTATGCCGGTGATCGACTCCCTGGGGCAGGAATTTTTGGACTATGTTCAAGACGGTATGTCCATCACCGTCACCGACGACGGCACCGTCACCGTGGACTGATCTGATAAAGGCTCCCCTTTGAGGGGAGCTGTCACCGGAGGTGACTGAGGGGTGAAATCGTCCACCCTTCCGTCAAAAATCAAATAGATTTTTGACACCTCCCCTCAAGGGGAGGCTTTTGACAGATGCGAATACAAAAAAGCGGGCATTCACTCAAATGCCCGCTTTTTTCGTTTTAATCTTTTTATATCCTTAAAAAAACAGGCAAAATGGAAAAAATATTGCGGAAAAGTGCAAAAAGGTTTGCTTTTTCAAAAATGGCGTGTTATACTATACGCGCCTAAAAAGGAAATCTATATAAAGTAAATGGCAGCAGGGTGCTGCCAAAACATTTGAAAGGAGTATTTTCAATGTCCCATAAGTATGTTTATCTGTTCACCGAAGGCAACGGCTCTATGCGTGAGCTGCTGGGCGGCAAGGGTGCCAACCTGGCAGAAATGACCAACATCGGCCTGCCTGTTCCCCAGGGCTTCACCATCAGCACCGAGGCCTGCACCCAGTATTACGAAGACGGCCGCAAGATCAACGATGATATCCAGGCCGAAATTATGGAGTATGTTACCAAGCTGGAAGAGATCACCGGTAAGAAGTTCGGTGACAAGGAGAACCCCCTGCTGGTCTCCGTCCGTTCCGGCGCCC
>CAZLLC010000162.1:0-3740 GCA_964560245.1 uncultured Oscillospiraceae bacterium
TTGATCTGCTCGATCCACAGGGGGATCACAGAACCGCGGGAGCACATCACGTTGCCGTACCGGGTGCAGCAAATTTTGGTTACATCAGCAGGAACGGTGCGGCTTTTTGCCACAATGACCTTTTCCATCATTGCTTTGGAAGTACCCATTGCATTGACAGGGTAGGCGGCTTTATCGGTGGAAAGGCATACCACGTTTTTTACGCCGGCTTCAATGGCGGCGGTCAGCACATTGTCGGTGCCGATCACGTTGGTCTTAACGGCTTCCATGGGGAAAAACTCGCAGGAAGGCACCTGTTTCAGGGCTGCTGCGTGGAATATGTAGTCCACACCGTGCATGGCGTTTTTAACGGAAGCCAGGTCACGGACATCGCCGATGAAGAATTTGATCTTACCGGCAGCTTCCGGCATTTTTGCCTGAAATTCGTGGCGCATATCGTCTTGCTTTTTTTCATCACGGGAAAATACGCGGATCTCGCCAATATCCGTCTGCAGAAAGCGGTTCAAAACCGCATTGCCAAAGGAACCGGTACCGCCGGTGATGAGTAAGGTCTTTCCGGAAAAAACAGACATAATGAGAAACCTCCTACTATCATTGATGGGATGATAAGCAAAAAGCGCATACATCCCTATTTTTACAAACATTATAAAACAATGCACATTATTTTGCAAGCCCTCATTCCCGGAAACAGGGAAAAAACGGCATAAAAAGCTGTTCTGATACAGCATTTTTCATCCAATGGGGTCAGTCCCTGTCAAACAGCTTCGTCAGCTATGGATCACAGCTACTCGCTCAGGTCGCTTCTTCTGTCACTGGCAGCGCTCCCATCGCTCCCCCTCCGACATCCCTTCGCTCGACCACCTCCCTCAAAGAGGAGCGTTACGCGCTTTTGTGTGTGCAAGGTAAATTCTGATGTATATTTTACTTTGTATTGAACGAAATTTTTTGCTCTTTTGCACGACCTGACCTCTTGCGCAAGAGGTCAGGCCGTGTTATAATATGCGCCAATAAAATCCTTGGAAAGGGCGGTAAATATGATCAAGCGCGAAAAGAAAATACGGCAGGATCTGTGCAGTGGTCCTTTCCTGCCCAAGATCATCTCTTATACAGTACCGATCATTCTCACCAGTATTTTGCAGCTGCTGTTTAATGCCGCGGATCTGATGGTGGTGGGTCAGTTTGAGGGCAATGATGATCTGGGCGCAGTAGGCGCCACCGGCTCCTTGATCAGCCTGCTGGTGAACTTTTTTATGGGTCTTTCCATTGGCGCCGGTGTTTGCGTTGCCCAGGGTATTGGCGCTAAGGACGATCAGCGGGTAAGCCGGGCAGTTCATACAGCCATTCCGGCTGCGATTATTTCCGGTGCGTTTCTGACCGTTGTGGGCGTGACTCTTTCGCCCTGGATGCTGAGTCTGATGAATACGCCTGAGAAGGTGATCGACCTGGCGGCGGTGTATATGCGCATTTATTTTGCGGGTATTATACCGATGCTGCTTTATAATTTCGGCGCTGCCATTTTGCGTTCAGCAGGAGATACCAAAAGCCCGCTGCTGGTTTTGTCACTGGCAGGCGTGATCAATATTGTACTGAATTTGGTGTTTGTTGCGATTTTTCATATGAGTGTGGCAGGTGTTGCGCTGGCAACGACGATTTCTCAATGCGTTGCCTGTGTGCTGGTAGTCCGGAAGCTGATGCGCCGGGAGGATGCCTGTAAGCTGAACCTGAAGTATATCAAGCTTCATACGGACAGCCTGAAACGGATCTTCCAGATCGGTCTGCCTGCGGGCATACAGAGCTCCTTGTTTTCTATTTCCAATGTAACGATCCAGTCTGCCATCAATTCCTTTGGAGAGGTGGCACTGTCCGGCAGTACGGCTGCAGGCAATATTGAAGGCTTTGTCTATATGTCCATGAATGCGTTTCAGCAGACGGCTACCACCTTTGTGGGACAAAATTCCGGTGCCGGAAAGCATAAGAATATCGGTAAGGTTACAGGCCTGTGCCTGATATGTGTGGCGCTGCTGGGACTTTTGATGGGCACAGCCTGCTATGCCGCTGCGCCCCAGCTACTTTCCCTGTATTTGTCAGAAGGCGGTGATGCCATCAGCTATGGCATTACCAGAATGAGCTATGTGTGTTTGCCCTACTTTATTTGCGGCATTATGGATGTGCTGTCCGGAACATTGCGTGGAATGGGCGCATCCACAGTGCCTATGGCTGTGACCGTCTTAGGCGTCTGCGGTCTGCGGATCCTGTGGATCAATACCATATTTAAGCAGTATCGCACGCTGGACTGCCTGTTTGTATCCTACCCGGTATCCTGGACGGTGACCATTGTGGCACTGGTGATCTGCTTTGCAGTCATCTGGAAAAGGAAGATGAAAAACATCAATGGGGCGCAAAAACCGAACTTGGTGTAAAAAGAGGATAACATATGAGCATTGTCAAAAATGAAATACCGCTCCTGGAATTTGATCCGGATCCCTATGCCATGGTGGAGCCGACCCATGATGAACAGAACCTGAAGCTACCAAAGAAATGTGTATTTGCTTTTTTAGGCGAATATATCGACGAATACGCGGCTAAGACCGAAGTGTCTGCTGTGTCTTATTTTATCAGTGCTACAAAAAAGTATCCCATTTATATTACCCGGTATAAAGGGGAGCAGATCGCATTTTGTCAGGCGCCGGTAGGTGCCGCGCCTGCGGCGCAGCTTATGGATTGGCTGATTGCACACGGGGTGGAAAAGATCATATCCGCTGGCAGCTGCGGTGTATTGGAAGAATTTGATGAAGGCATTTTTCTGGTTCCCGATAAAGCGCTTCGTGACGAAGGAACTTCTTACCACTATGCGCCCGCCTCCCGCTATATACAGATCAATGAAAATGCAAGAAATGCCATTAAAGAAACCGTTTTGGAACACAAAATGAAATATCGGGAAGTTACCACCTGGTCTACCGATGGATTTTTTCGGGAAACAAAGGAAAAGGTTGCCTACCGAAAAAGTGAGGGCTGTGCGGTGGTGGAAATGGAGTGCGCGGCATTGGCAGCCTGCGCAGCATTCCGGGGAGCTACCTGGGGGATGATTCTATACACCGCGGACAGCTTGGCCAATATAGAAAAATATGACCCGCGAAACTGGGGCGCAAACGCCTATGAATATGCATTGAAGCTGTGCCTGGATGCAGTGATCAAGCTGTGAGCTTTTTGTCCAACGCGCCGTATAGCGCCATTGCTCCAAGTCCCACCGGGATCCACAGAAGGGAAAAGGGGAGGCAGATTTGCCCTTTATAGGAAAAAGGCATATTGCGGTAATCCCAAACCTGATAATTTCGGTTGATCAGCAATCCTGCGCCCAGCTCTACGCCGGTGATGATGGCAGCACCGGTAAGAGCCCGCAGGGGCAGGGGTGGCCGCAGATCGTGGAGCTTTCCCAACAAAAGAAAGCAGGTTCCGCCAGCAAAGAACATACTGCTGTGGCTCCAACCGCGCCATAGCAGCTCCAGCAGCATATAGCTGGTGCCGCCTACACAGAATAAAAAAGGATACTTTGCGTATCTCATAATCTCACCCCGAAAAAAGTATTCCCAAAAAACTTTTAAAAAACCAAACTTTTCTCTTGACAAACAGGGATTGGATGGGTATAATAACAAAGCTTAATGTGCTTCCTGTTGAACAGGTCCATATATGGCGGCGTAACTCAGTTGGTAGAGTAGCCGGTTCATACCCGGTATGTCACC
>CAZLLC010000163.1:0-3738 GCA_964560245.1 uncultured Oscillospiraceae bacterium
GTGCGCATATTGTGGAGCCGGTCAGCGATCTTGATCAGCACCACCCGGATATCCTTGGACATTGCCATAAACATTTTCCGCAGATTTTCCATCTGCTGTTCTTCCGAACTGGAAAAATTGGCCCGTGTCAGTTTCGTAACGCCCTCCACCAGCTCTGCAGTGGTATCACCGAAAAGGCGTGCGATCTCATCGTGGGAGGCATCCGTATCTTCAATACAGTCGTGGAGCAGCGCGCCTAAAATGGTGTCCACATCCATACCCATTTCCGCCACGATCTCCGCAACAGCCAAGGGGTGGATGATATAAGGCGAGCCGTCCTTCCGTTTTTGATCCTTATGCTTTTCCCGGGCGTACTCCACCGCCTGATCGATCAGGGTCATATCCACCCCGGGCAGGCAACGGTTGACGGTCTGGTACATCGCACCGTAATGTTCAGCAAAACTTTCCATAAAATGCTTAATTCTCCTTTTAAGTAACCGCCGAATAAATCGTCTGCGGTTATTAGCGGATCTTTTGACCCAACTTTTCAGTTCATAAAACTTAAAATACACAAAGTATTCCTGCGTTTTCTGAACTTTAATTTGTGCCAAAATCCCGCGCTACTAATTCTTGCCGATTTAATCGGCGGTTACTGCAGCCATAAGCCGCTGCATTGTCCGGCTTTCGCTTAAGTCCCGTTTTTCCCGGGCATCCAACAGCCGGATCGTCATATATTTATTAAAACGCCTGACCTGGATCAGCTCCACATCGGCAAAAATATCCAGGCAGGTCAAAAGCTGTCCTAAATCCAGGGGTCGGTCAGACCAACGGACGATCTTCCGGCACAGGCACAGAGGATCCTCCTGAATACCCAGCTGACCGAACCGGGAGATGTAACGCCATACCGTTGCCAGCACCTCCCGCTGGGGCAGCAGATAACCGGCAGTGGCAGCATCCAGACGGTTCTCCCGCATAGCCTTATAAGCGGCAGTGTTGCAGGAACATTCTGCGCGGCAGCTGGGACGGATGTCCACCAAATTCATCTGAGCAGAGCGCACGCCCCGAAATTCATTTACCTGGGGATGGAATGCCACATCCACCACATCGCCCTGATCGATGCCGGTGCTTTCCGGCGTAGCGGAAAAACAGATGGCGCTGAAAATGTAACTGCCGTGGCTCAGCTGCAGGCGCATATGCTTGCCGCCGCCCACCTGACTGATCCGATCCACAGTCAGCTGCGACATTGCCAGCACCGGTCGGGGGCAGCCGTTGCCACAGGGCTCCAGCACAGAAAGATCATCGATATTGGACACGCTCATCATCTGAGGTGTTACCCAGCAATCGCAGGAAAGCTGGGTTCGGGGCAGGTCGGTATTATAGTATTCCTCTGCCAAACGGCAGATCTGCTGACGGAAATTGGGGATCTGATCCCGGTGGATGGTAAAACCGGCGGCAAGCTCGTGACCGCCGTAGCTTTCCAGCAGCTTTTTCAGGCTGGTCAGGGACGCAAACAGGTTAAAGCCGCCGTAGCTGCGGGAGCTGGCCTTGCCGTGGTCACCGTCTAAACAGATCAGGAAGGTAGGACAGCAGTATTCCTCCGCAATGCGGCTGGCAACGATGCCCACCACACCCTGATGCCAGCTTTCCTCTGCCAGCACGATGGCGTGGGGTATCCGGTCAGACGGCAGCATCTCCACCGCCTGGGCGTAGATCTGGGCTTCCACAGCCTGCCGCTGCCGGTTCAGCTCACACAGTCCGATAGCAGCTTCCTTTGCCCGCTCCGGATCGTGGGTCAAAAACAGCTCGATGGCCAGCTCGATCCTGCCGATCCGTCCGGCAGCATTGATCCGGGGCGCCAAAACATAGCCCACGGAGGAAGCCGTCAGGGTTCGGGGATCACAGCCGCATTGGCTCATCAGGGCAACAAGACCGGGACGGCGTGTATGCCGCAGTGCTTCCAGACCTTTGGCAACAAACACCCGGTTTTCTCCCTGCAGCAGCATCACATCCGCGACAGTACCCAAACAGACCATATCCGCATATTCATTTAATATCTGATTTTGATTGCCGTTGAGGGCTGCTGCCAGCTTAAACGCCACGCCCACACCGGAGAGTGTCTTGTGGGGGTAGCCGCCGTCAGGCCGGTGAGGGTCCAAAACCGCCACCGCGCCCGGCAGCATTTCCTTACACTCGTGGTGGTCGGTGATGATCAGGTCGATCCCTAATTTTCTGCACAGCCGGGCTTCTTCAATGGCTGTAATACCGCAGTCCACCGTGATGATCAGCTTGATGCCCTCCTGATGAAGCTGACGAATGGCGATCTCGTTCAGGCCGTAGCCCTCCTCCAGTCTGCCCGGGATATAGGGGGTCACCAGGCCCTCCTGACGGCGCAGATAATCCGTCAGCAGACAGGTGGCAGTGATGCCGTCCACATCGTAGTCGCCGAAAACGGCGATCTTCTCCCGGCGCTCCAATGCCATACGCACCCGCTGTACAGCGCTGACCATATCTGTCATCAGGTAAGGATCAATCAGCACTGTATCGCAGGACAGATAATTTTCCGCCTGCTGCTGATCTTCAATTCCCCGGCTGGCCAGCACCGCCGCAGCCAGCGGCGAATAGCCTGCCTTCTCCAATTTGCTCACCGCGTCAGGGGTGGGCTGCGACACATTCCAAATTCCGTACTTCAAAGCATAACACATCCAATTATATCATTTTCCCTATATTATAGCAAAAATGACCCTAAAGTACAATAGTTCATATAACTTTTTATTGTTTTTCGTATTTTTTTATTGTTTCTATCTTTCCATGGAGGTATAATCAAGAGAGGGAAAATTTTTAAAATGCATTTATGTTTTTTATCAGGCTTAAAGCTGCCGATATTGTGCGTCATCGTTTCCAGGAGCACAGCGACGAAGGATCTTCGCAGTTTCGATGTTGCGTAGATTCTTCGCTGACGCTCAGAATGACACGATCGTCGAAAGAACTCAATAATTGCTAAAAGGAGATAAGGAAATGGTCAATACCACTTTATGCTACATCACCCGGGGTGATGAGGTGCTGATGATGCACCGGATCAAAAAGAAAAACGACATCAATCAGGATAAATGGATCGGTGTGGGCGGCAAATTTGAAAATATGGAAAGTCCGGAGGAATGTCTGCTCCGGGAGGTCTACGAGGAGACCGGTCTGCGGCTCACCAGCTGGGCCTGCCGGGGCGTGGTCACCTTTGAGACCGATACTGCCCAGGGGCTTTTCGGGGAATATATGTACCTGTTTACCGCCGACGGCTTTGAGGGAGAACTGAAGACCTGCGATGAAGGGCAGCTGCAGTGGGTCAGCCGGGATTTTCTGGATCAGCTGCCCAAATGGGAGGGAGATCAGATCTTTTTGGATCTTCTGTGGCAGGATGCGCCGTTCTTTCTGCTGACCCTGCGCTACCGGCAGGATCACCTGGTTGAAGCCGTGTTGAATGGAAAAAGAATAAAGTAATTCAATAAATTTTTACTTTTTATTATTGATTTTTATAACTTCATCGTGTATGATATCATTGCAAAATATGGGATACCTGCAGAAAGCAACAAGAAACTGCCGGAATATCCCCAGAATAATTATGAAAGAGGTAAAACAAAATGGCTAAGCTTGATCTTTCCAAGTACGGTATCAACAATACCACTGAGATCATCCACAACCCCTCCTACGAGGCTTTGTTTGAAGCAGAAATGGACCCCACTCTGGAGGGTTACGAAAAGGGTCAGC
>CAZLLC010000164.1:0-3550 GCA_964560245.1 uncultured Oscillospiraceae bacterium
TGACTCATAAGTCTACCAAGACTTGTGAGTCAATTCTCTTTTATAGCCCTGTTTTTAGGGTAAAATACGCATATAGCAGCACAAAAACGGTTAACAACTGGTGGAACAGCGATAGAAATCAGCTGTTTTTTCATTAGCAGGAGCGGATATTCCGTTCAAGGTGTTAGCGATAAAAGGTTTGCGGGGACAGGATTTGAAGCAAAAAAGTGAAGAAATTACCGCATTTTTAGGGGCAGATGTGGGGATGTTATTGCAAAACAGTAAGCTTTTTGATAAGATATAGAAAAACTAAAGGGAGCGGACCTATGGAATTTTTATATTTGGATGAACATATTGCCGTATGTGTCAAGCCCCCACGGGTACTATCCACCGACGAGCCCGGCGGGATGCCGGAGCTGGTACGGCAAGCGCTGGGGGACGAAAAAGCTGATGTGCGGACCGTCCATCGGTTGGATCGGGTAGTTTCCGGGCTGATGGTTTTGGCAAGAAATACCGCTGCTGCATCAGAGCTTTCCCGGCAGATCCGGGAGGATCAGTTTCAGAAGGAATATCTGGCAGTAGTCCACGGTACGCCCTCCTGTCCTGCCGGTACTATGACTGATCTGTTACTGCGGAACAAGCAGGAACGGAAAACTTATATCGTTCAGGAACCGGGGAAAGGCGTACAGGAAGCAATTTTGAATTATCAGGTGCTCAATACTGCAGACGGGTTAAGTCGGGTACGCATCCAGCTGATCACCGGCAGGACCCATCAGATCCGGGCGCAGTTTTCCGGACGGGATCTGCCTCTGGTTGGTGATCGTAAATATGCAGTTTTGGGTGATCCCTGTGAGATTGCTTTATGGTCTTACCGGCTGGCATTTACCCATCCTGTCAGCGGGCAGCAAATGGAATTTACCCTGGAGCCGCCGGCTGTCTACCCCTGGACAGTATGCTGATATTCAGAGAAAGGAAGCGCTATGGCAAATTACGACTTTTACCAACATACCGAATGTGAATATTTTCCCTGTCACAAAGGGGCAGACCCGGCATCTTTCAGCTGTATGTTCTGCTACTGTCCCCTGTACGCCCTGGGCGAAAACTGCGGCGGCAGCTTTACATATACAGAAAACGGCATCAAGGATTGCTCCGGCTGTCTGCGCCCTCACAAAAGGGAGAATTACGATGCCATATGCAAAGATCTGCAGAAAATAATTGCCCTTGCCAAAAAGCAGGATCATACTTGATTTTTTGCCTGCGCCTTGATATAATGGGCAAAGCCTATGGAGATGTACCCAAGTGGTTGAAGGGTCCGGATTCGAAATCCGGTAGGTCGGCTCCGCCGGCGCTGGGGTTCGAATCCCCACATCTCCGCCAAAAAGAAAATCCTGTCGATTATTGTCGGCAGGATTTTCGTTTTGTATTATTCATTTTTCATTGTTCAATATTCATCATTCATTAAACGGATTTTCGTAATGAATAATGAAGTCGCTTACGCTGATGAATAATGAATAATTTCGGTGTCGGCATAGCCGACAAATTATAAATATTATGTAGTGATTCGAATGCATTCTAAAACCCCGTTTTTTCCATATCAAGTGTAGCTTGCTCTTTAGCTCAATGTATGCTAAAATCATCTTCAGGCGGTGAAGATTATGAATTTTTTTGATCAATATGATCTGGCAAATTGTCCCTGCGGTAAAGACCACAGTTTTTCTTCAGATATTATCATTGGTGCAGGCGTGATCAACCGGCTGCCACAGATTCTCGAAAACCACGGCGTTAAAAAGGTGTTTCTGCTTGCAGATCCAAATACCTATGCCGCTGCCGGTGAAGCTGCAGAAAAGCTACTGAATCAGGCAAATATTGCCATAGACAAATATGTTTTTGACGATCCTGAGCCCCAACCGGATGAACAGAATGTCGGTCTTGCGGTGATGCACTATCCTCAGAACTGCGACGCGGTCATCGGTGTTGGCTCCGGTGTGATCAATGATATCGGCAAGATCGTTGCGGCAACAGCCCAAAAGCTCTATATCATCGTGGGCACAGCCCCTTCTATGGACGGCTACGCCTCTGCCACCTCCTCCATGACCCGGGCAGGTCTGAAGATCTCTCTGCCCAGCAAATGCGCTGATGTGATCATCGGAGATGTTGACATTCTCCGTCAGGCGCCGATGAAGGCCCTGATCTCCGGTTTAGGCGATATGCTGGCAAAATATGTAAGCATCTGCGAATGGCGCATTGCAAACATCATCACCGGGGAATACTACTGTGAAACCGTTGCAGCGCTTGTCCGTGCGGCACTGAAAAAATGCGTGGAAAACGCCCAAGGCTTGCTTGAGCGGACACCGGAGGCGGTCACCGCTGTTACAGAGGGACTGATCCTGTGCGGCGCGGCTATGAAATTTGCAGGCTGCTCCCGTCCGGCATCGGGCACAGAGCATTATTTCTCCCACATCTGGGATATGCAGGGTGTCAGCTTTGGTACGCCGGTGGAGACCCACGGTATCCAATGCGCTCTTGGCACACTGCTGACTGTGGAGCTGTACGAAAAACTGCTGACCGTTTCTCCCGACAAGGAAAAAGCCCTTGCGTATGCCGCCGGCTTTGATTACGCCGCCTGGAGCGAAGAATTAAAGCGTTTCCTGGGCAAAGGCGCGGAAAGTATGATCGCTTTGGAGAAAAGCGAAGGGAAATACAATACCGAAAAGCACCAAAAGCGGCTGGATGTCATTTTAGATAACTGGTCACAGATCTGCGCCGTTATCCGTCAGGAACTGCCGAACAGCCGGGATTTGGAAGCCCTGCTGAAAGCCTTGGGTCTGCCCACAGCGCCTGAACAGATCGGCATCGACCCGCAAATACTGCCTATGACATTTTGCTCCACGAAAGACATCCGGGATAAATATGTGCTCGCCCGCCTGTGCTGGGATCTGGGCATTTTAGACGAGATGAAGAAGTTATAACGCAAAGGGATCGCAACCCCTGTCCAAATATATTGTAATAGGAGAGATTAAATGAACTGGTTGTACGAGCTTCTGCACAACCCCTTCCTGGTCGCCGGTGTATCCGCCTGGTTCGTGGCGCAGGTGGTCAAGACCATCCTCTACGCCATTATGAATAAGAAGCTGGATATTTCCCGTATGTGGGGTGACGGCGGTATGCCCAGCGGTCATTCCGCAACCGTTACCGCCATTGCCACCGTCAGCCTGCTGCTGCGGGGCGTAGGGTCCTTTGAATTTGCCATCAGTACCATTTTGGCCATCGTTGTTTGCCACGATGCAATGGGTGTCCGCCACGAAACCGGTAAGCAGGCAGTGATCATCAACGAACTGGTAAATGCCTTTGAGGTGCTGACCTCTGAGGATCTGCCGGAGGTCAAGCTGAAGGAATTTGTGGGGCATACGCCCATTCAGGTGATTGCAGGTATTCTCGTTGGCATTGCCGATGCGTTGCTGCTGCACTATGTAATACTGTAAAACCGTAGTATAATGTTAACACTATAACTTGATAAAAAAAACCCTCTCCGTCGCCTACGGCGACACCTCTCCCAAAGGGAGAGGTGTCA
>CAZLLC010000165.1:0-3412 GCA_964560245.1 uncultured Oscillospiraceae bacterium
ACCGGGGCGAGCGGGCACAGCGGGGCCGTTTCCGTGAGTTTTATCAGGCGGATATCGATATCATCGGCGACGGCAAGCTGGATGTGCTGAATGAGGCAGAGATCCCGGCTATTATTTATCAGGTTTTCCGGGGCTTCGGACTGAGCCGTTTTCAGATCCGGGTGAACAACCGTAAGATCCTCAACGGCTTTTATGAAATGATGGGTCTGACGGAAAAAAGCGGCGATATTATGCGCACCGTGGACAAGCTGGATAAGATCGGCGCTGAGAAGGTGCAGACCATCCTGTGTGATGATTGCGGTCTGAGCCTGCAGCAGGCGGAGGAAATTTTGCGGTTTATCCGCATTTCCGGCTCTAACGGGGAAGTATTGTCGGCACTGGAGGGCTATACCGGCAAATGCGAGACGTTTGACCTTGGTCTGCAGGAGCTGCGGCAGGTTACCGACAATTTGGCAGCCTTCGGCGTGCCGGAGAGCAATTTTGCGGTGGATCTGACCATTGCCCGCGGACTGGATTACTATACCGGCACGGTTTATGAGACCACACTTTTGGATCATCCGGAGATCGGCTCTGTCTGCTCCGGCGGTCGGTACGATGACCTGGCAGGCTACTATACGGAAAAGCCTTTGCCCGGCGTGGGCATCTCCATTGGTCTTACCAGACTGTTTTATGTTTTGGACGAACAGGGCTTACTCAATCCGGAGCTGCCCTGTGCGCCGGCAGATGCGCTGATTTTGCCGATGACCGAAGATCCGGCGCCGGCCATTACCTTGGCACAGCAGCTTCGGGCAAAGGGCATTCGGGTGCAGCTTTATGCGGAAAAGAAGAAATTCAAGCAGAAAATGAGCTATGCGGACAAGCTGAATGTGCCTTATGCAGTGCTGCTGGGTGAGGACGAGATCGCTGAAGGTAAATGCTCTGTGAAGAATATGGTCTCCGGCCAGCAGGTGACCTTGTGCCCGGAAGAAGCTGCCCAGCATATCCTGAGCGGACTGGCAGCAAAGGACGGCGCCATTATTTTAGAGTAATATGGAAGAAAAGTTTCTCAATGCTTTGGAGGCGGCGGCACAGGAGGCCCAGCGCATAGGTGTGCGGCTGCGCCCTGTTGACCGGGCAAAAGCGCTGGAAAACACCCGTCGGTGCTTATCAGGCAACCGGGACAGTGAGGGCTTCGGTCAGCTGCAGAGCAAAAACCGGCTGGATCTGACTGTGGAAGCACTGGCAGTAAAAAAAGCCTATACGGCGCTTTTTACTGATGAACAGGTGAATAATGCCCTGATGCGTCTGCTTAGCGCCGGCTATAAGTTTTGACGAAATAGCTGCGGTTTCAAAAATATATACACCCTCTTGCACAATGTCGCTTAATGGTATTGGGCTTCTGCGTTGAATATGCATATAAGGAAAAAATCGGCACTCGTGCCGATTTTTCTTTTAGGACACCGCAGAAGCGGGTTGACTATTTATAAAAAAACAGCCCCGGGTGTTCCCGGAGCCTATATATAGACCGACACGCATCGGTAATATGTAATTAAGCGATCAGGCTTTCCACACTGGCATGGAATTTAAAAAATTCATCCTGAGAGCAGCGTACACGCACACTGACCGGTGCGGAGTAATCCAAACTGAACATTCCCATCAGGTCTTTGCCGTTGATGTTTTGACGCTCGTTGCCCACCTGCACCTCAAAGGGCTGCACCATTGCAAGAGAAACAAAATCCTGAACCTGCTTTGCAGAGTGAAGCTCCATATAAAATTCCTGCATTTTGTTTCCCTCCAATCCTCTGTACAAAATCAGTTTTTTCGATTATAATATGATCTGCAGAGCACCCGAAGGGGCTCGACAGTACTCCATTATATCAGGATTTTCGTCATTTTCAATAGACGAAGCTGACGATTTTCCCAACTTTTGACTACGATTTTTGGTGGATTTTACTATGATTTTTAGCTTTTACACCCTTGGCTGCAAGGTAAATCAATATGAGAGTCAGGCGATGGAGCAAATGCTCACCGCTATGGGGCATCAGATCGGCCGTTTTGACGATGCCTGCGACTGCTATGTGATCAACACCTGCTCTGTTACCGCTGTGGCAGATAAAAAAAACCGGGCTGTGATCCGCCGCTGCCGCAAAGCAAACCCCCAGGCGGTCATCGGTGTCTGCGGCTGCTATCCCCAGCACGACGCCCAAGCCCTTGAGGCGCTGGATGTGGATGTGATCGGCGGCAGTGGCATACGGGAGGAGTTTATTCAAACACTGCTGCAGGTGCTTGCCGACCGGCAAAAGAAAACCTGTTTGGACAACGCCCTGCGCCGCCGCGAATTTGAAATATTGCCCCCGGGCGGTTTGGAAGGCCGCACCCGGGCAATGCTGAAGGTTCAGGACGGCTGTGTAAATTTCTGTACCTACTGCATCATTCCCTACACCCGTGGTCCTGTCCGGTCCGCGCCTGTGGAGCTGGCGGTCGCCCAGGCCCGGCAGCTTGGGGATGCCGGTTACCGGGAGATCGTGATCACCGGTATTGAGATCGCCTCCTGGGGCGTGGATCTGCCCGGCAAGCCCACGCCGGACAGTCTGATCACCGCCATTTGTCAGGCAGTGCCGGATCTGCGTGTTCGTTTGGGCTCTTTAGAGCCGCGGATCGTGACGGAGGAATTTTGCCAAAGCTTGAATAAGCTGCCCAATCTTTGCCCGCAGTTTCACCTTTCTATGCAGTCCGGCTGTGATACGGTGCTGGCCCGGATGAAGCGCAAGTATGATACCGCCCGGTATATGGAAAGTGTCCGCTTGCTGAACACCCACTTTCCCGGCTGCGCCATCACCACAGATATGATCGTAGCATTTCCGGGAGAAACAGAAGAAGAATTTGCGCAAAGCCTTGCATTTATCCAAAAATGCGGTTTTGCGGATATGCACATTTTTCCCTATTCCAGGCGTCCCGGTACTCCGGCAGACAAAATGCCCGGTCAGCATCCCAACAGTGTGAAGGAAGCGCGGAGCAAAGCCGCCATTGCCGTTGCCGCGGAAATGTCTGAAGCATATCGGAAAAATATGGTGGGCGCCACGGTGCCGGTGCTGTTTGAAGAGCCGGAGGACGGTCTTTTTACCGGTCACGCCCCCAATTATGTAAAGATCTACGCCCGGGGTGATGACCTGCACAACCGGATCCGCAATGTCACCGTCACAAAGCTTTACAAGGACGGCGTTTACGGGGAATTGGCAATGGATTATTGACAATTATGCCCGCCTCCTATAGGATACGAGCAACGTCTTGCATCCCTCATAGAGGGAGTAAAAAGCCTCCCCTGCAGGGGAGGTGGCCGAGCGGAGCGAGGTCGGAAGGGTGAAAAAAGTTGTTTTATGGTAGTTTTCCACCCCTCAGTCAGCGGCTCGTCCCTCACCGCTGACAGCTCCCC
>CAZLLC010000166.1:0-3398 GCA_964560245.1 uncultured Oscillospiraceae bacterium
CCATCAGCTGATCCATACAAACTCTGCCCAAAATGGGGGCTTTTTTGCCGTGGATCAGTACATAGAAGCTGGAAGACAGTGCCCGGCGGTAGCCGTCGGCGTAGCCTACCGGAATGGTGGCCACCCGGGTGGGAGCGGTTGTCACATAGGTGCCGCCGTAGCTGATCTGCCGTCCGGCAGGAAGGGTCTTTACGTGAGAGACCCGGCTGTACCAGCTCAGGGCAGGCTTCAGGGGCAGTAAATCGGGGGAAACCTCATTGCTGGGGTACAGACCGTAGGTAACGATGCCGGAGCGGACCATATCGTAATGCCGGGAAAAATTCATAATACCGGCGGAATTATCCAAATGGCGCATTTTTACCGATACGCCCCGGTTCAAAAGCATTTGGTAAAACCGGTCAAACAGCCCTGCCTGCTGCTGAGATCGGGAAAGCTCAGCGCAGTCAGCGGTTGCAAAATGGCTGAAAAGACCTTCGATCTCAATATGGGGCAGTTGGGCGATCCGGGCACAGATATCTGCCGCTTCCTCCGTTGCCTGGAAGCCGATCCGGCTCATACCGGTGTCTACTGCCAGATGCAAAGGCGCGGTAATGCCCTTTTCGGCGGCGGCTTCGGAAAAAGCCAGAGCATCATCGTAGCTGAATACGGTGGGGCGGATGCCGTTGCCCACCAGCAAGGGAAAAACGGAAACCGGAGAGTGCCCCAAAATCAGAATGGGCGTATTAATGCCGGCCTGGCGGAGCTCCAAAGCCTCAGATACGGAGGAAACACCGAAAAACGGGCATTCCGGCGCTAAAAGCCGGGCGATCTGCACCGCGCCGTGACCGTAGGCATCAGCCTTGATCACAGCCATTACCGGCACATCGGTCTTTGCCTGCACTGCCCGATAGTTGGACAAGATGGCATCCATATCTATTTTCACATAATTATTGTAGCGTTCCATTATGTGCATCTCCTTACAACAACTTATCATATTCTATCATATAGGGGAAAAAAAGTAAAGGAAATTGACAGGGGCGTCAGGATATGCTATAATACCTTCGACAACTGGATAACCTGCTGCGTGGCAGCCCGGGCGTATGGCTTTGGCTGCTGAACAAGATAACCGGGTGCAAATCCCGGACGGTACCGCCGCTGTAAGCACTTGGGGAATTTTATGGCGAAAGCCAGTCACTGGAGCGATCCGGGAAGGCAAAATTCCCTGCAGGAATGCAACCGCCTGCAAAAGTGCAAGTCAGAAGACCTACGCATCAGTTACCTTCCGTTTCCTGCGTGTATACGGGAAACGCCTTTGTCACGGAAAAACGGCCGTGGCATCCCTTTGGGGATGCCACGGTAATTTGATTTTTGGAGGAAATTTTATGAAAAACAAGAAGATTTTAATTGCAGTTATTGCCCTTGCGGCAGTGCTGGGTCTGATGCTGGGTCTGTATTTCGGCACACGGGAAGAACCTCAGGCAGGCGGCAAGCAGATCACCGTTACCGTTGTCCACAAGGACGGCAGTGAAAAGGTATTTGAATGTCAGACCGATGCAGAAAAGCTGGCAGATGTACTGGTTGCGGAAAACATTGTTGTGGACAATCAGACGGAATTCGGTCTGTATATCCTGACCGCTGACGGCGAAACTGCAGATTATAATGTAGACGGCGGCTGGTGGGCTGTTTATATTGGTGATCAGCAAGCTATGGAAGGCGCTTCCAGCATCAATATCGAGGACGGCGGCAGCTATAAGCTGGTGTATACTATTGGATAAGAAGCTATCACTGCGGCAGGTGGTGCTGTTTGGTATGCTGGGGGCGCTGACCTTCGCTGCCAAGGTTGCAATGGCAGGTCTGCCGAATATTGAGCCGGTTTCTTTGTTTGTGATGCTCTTTGCTGTGGTGTTCGGCAGAAAATGCCTGTATCCCATCTATACCTATGTGGTGATGGAATTTTTGTTTTACGGGCTGCATCTGTGGAGCATCAACTATCTGTATATATGGGCGTTGCTGGCGCTGGCGGCGTATATGATGCGCAATACCAAAAATCCGCTGCTATGGGCAGTGCTCAGCGGTGGCTTTGGTCTGCTGTTTGGGCTTTTGTGCGCGCCGGTACAGCTGTTTGCCGGCGGTATCGGCTTTGCGGTCAGCTGGTGGATCTCCGGTATTCCCTTTGACTGCCTGCACTGTGTTGGCAATTTTGCGATGGCGCTGGTGCTGTTTGTACCCTTGCGCAAGCTGCTGACACAGCTATACAATAAAACCATCTCATAAACCACGGCGGTGCTCTATCGGGAGCACCGCCATTTTTTACAGATATATTCCTACGATAAATTATTGTTTAACGCACCAATGAAGGGTGTATGCAGCAAAGGCTCCCCTCAAAGGGGAGCCTTTGCTGCGCAAAATTCTGATTTAACCTATAGAAGGCTATTATAAAATGTCTATTTAAATAATGTATACACAATCTTTTGTGTGGGAACAATGATTTAAGGACCAACGATGGTGCCGGGGGCACCGGTGAAGGAAGACAGTACCTCCACCGGGATTTGGTGATCCCGTGCAAGCTCCACACTGCGGTCGTGAAGCACCTGAGCGCCGTTTTTGATCAGCTCCAGCATTTTTTCATAACCGATTCTCTGAAACCGGACCGCATCGGGAAAACGCCGGGGATCCCGGTCGTAAACGCCGTCTACATCGGTAAAGATCTGGCATAGATCCGCTTTCAAAAAGGCGGCAAGGGCTACGGCGGTGGTGTCAGAGCCGCCCCGCCCTAATGTGGTGATATCCCCGTTTTCACAGATGCCCTGAAAACCGGCGACCACCACCACCTTTCCGCTTTGCAGCTCCCGGGCAATGCGGTCATTTTTTAGACCCAGGATACGGGCAGCCCCGTAAACACCGTCTGTTTGCAGTCCTGCCTGCCAGCCGGTCAGACTGATCGCCGGGCAGTCCAGGCCCTCGATAGCCATAGCCATCAAGGCAGCAGAAAGCTGCTCGCCGACGGAAAGGTACATATCAAGCTCCCGGGCAGAGCTTTGGGAATTGATAGCTTTCGCCTTGGTGATCAGTTCATCGGTGGTATCACCCTGGGCGGAAACCACCGCGACCACCTGAAAGCCCTGTCGGGCAAGGTCAGTGACACGGTGGGCGGCGGCACGGACACGGGCAGCGTCCGCCAAAGAAGAACCGCCGTATTTTTGTACGATCAGCATCCTGATCACCTCCGGCTCATTCTATGCAACAGACTAATAAATTGACAATTGACAATGGACAATTGACAATTAAACTGTATTTGCTCCGGAAATAAATAAAAAATATGTATGCTACATTAGAATTGAGCGCAGAAGGTTAGGCGAACAATCCAAAGCCTTCTCCTTGAGGAGAAGGTGGCACGGCATAGCCGTGACGGATGAGGT
>CAZLLC010000167.1:0-3324 GCA_964560245.1 uncultured Oscillospiraceae bacterium
AGCCGAAACTGTCCGTCCTACTCCACGCCACCGCATTACGCTAAAAAATCCCTATAAGAAACAGCGTAAGGCGGTATTTTTTATTGGTATGGTATTTACGCAACGGATTTTAAAAAGGTAATTTCACTAAAGCAGAAATCTCCTGTTTGAATTGTAGTACCTTGTTTCATCGTGTAAAGGGAGCCTTTTTGTATATTTAACGCTCTGCCATTTCCGGTTCAAAAAAGCTTTCCAGAGAGCTGATGTACTTTTCCGGATCTGCCAAAATGCACAGACCGTGACCGGCGCCGGGCATGGTTACCAGCATTTTCCGGCTGGGGCAAGCCTCGTAATTATCCCGGCTCATTTGGCATGGCACGAACCGATCGTCTTCGCCGTGGAAGAAGATCACCGGCACTTTGCAATCCTTTAACGCCTCCTTGGGAGAGGTCTGCTCCAGATCAAAGCCGCCGTAGACTCTTGCCGCCAATTTCACAAAAGGATAGGCAAGCTTTGGCGGCAGCTTCATTTCTTTAATGACCTTTTGAATAATTTCTTTTGCAGAGCTGTAGCCGCAGTCCGCCAGCACGCCCACCACATTGGGCGGCAGCGCCTGTCCTGCCGCGATCAGCACCGTGGATGCGCCCATAGAAATGCCGGTAAGAATGATCTTTACGTCCGGACCGAATCGCTTGAGCATATGCTCCACCCACGCAAGGCAATCCCGATATTCCCGGATGCCAAAGGTGATGGTGCGACCCTCACTGGAACCGCTGCACCGCTGATCCACGATCAGCGCCGACCTTTTCAGCCGGAAGCACCGCTGCACACCGCCGGAAAGATCCCGTTCCGCTGTACCCCGGTAGCCGTGAAACATCAGCTCGATGGGTGCCCCGGGGGCATATTCATAATATTTACCTGTAAGCTTCAGTCCGTCAAAGGAGGTAATGCGCATAGGCTCGTGGGGCATTTCCCGCACCTGCTTTGCCCAGGCGGTCATTTGGGGCCAATACTGCTCGTAGATCTTGCCATCCGGCAAAGAGATCAGATCGTTTTCCTTGCGGTTTTTAGGCGCGGAATAGAACGCCATCCGGTAGCAGATATAAGCGATCAAGAGCACCGCCGCCACCAGAAAGAGCGCCACACCCCCTATGATCCAAACTGTTTTCATTCCATCATCTCCGACTGTGCAGGTTTTCTCCTGCGCTTTTTCATTTTATACAACTCCTCCACCGCAAGCCGGGTCTTGGCAACCGGCGTGCCGTCCTTGGGGAAGCAGTAATACAAAGCATCGTGGTTGCCGATGCAGATCACATCACCGATCTCGTACCAGTAATAATCCGCATACAGGCTGTAGCACGCCAAAGGACCCTGGCTGTACTGCAGCTGTCCGTCACAACCGTTAAGCGCAAAGCCCTCTGCCGTGTGGGTCAGCCGTCCGCTGCCCACCATATAAATCGCCTTATAGTCCACCAGCATACCGATGTCCACTGCCGTATCAAGTTTATATGTGCCTTCCTCCAGCTCCCGGCGCACCTGCTGCCGCTGCCACCGGTACCAGTTGGGAATATGATCGAATTTCGTTTCCCCGTTCAGGCATTTCAGGTATCCGGTTTCCATCAGCTCATATTCCGTGCCGCAGCGGTGACATTTCACCGTAACGCCCTTGCCCACGGTCTTGCCTTCGGCGTCACAGTGGGGACACTTATAAAGGATCCGCTCCAGTCCGTCTGCCCGGAAAGGCTCGTCAATGATGATCCCGTTTTCCTGCTGCCAGGCAAAATTATCAAAGGTAAACGCCTGATCCAAAAGCTGATCCAGTTGGGCAACCGTCATATTCTTAATTTCCTCTGCCGTTGCCATACAGCGAACCGTGGCGCTGACCCGGACCTTCCGCTTTTGCAGGCCGTTATACAGCGGATCCAGAGCAAAAGCGCCGTGGGTCTGCACCGTCACCACCGGCACATTCAGTTTTTTCAGCAGAACGCCCATTTTCCGGGGCAAGGGTGTTGCCGTTCCGTCAAAGGAATAGCTGGCCTCCGGAAACATCAGGATGCTTGTATTTTTCTTTTTCAGCATCAGCTCCATATCCCGTACAAGAGATATATCGCTGACAAATTTCCGGGTAGGAATACAGCCGATCAGCCGCATCAGCCAGTTTTTGCCCACAAAGCCATCGGAGGTGCAGACGATGCCGTACCGCCGGGGGAAAAAGATCCGGGAGGCGATCTGCAGATCGATGAAGCTGGAATGGTTCATCAAGATCAGGCAGGGTTCTTTTTTGCCGATTTTCTCCATTGACTCCCGGGTATATGTAAATTTTGTGGGCCACAGACCGAAAACAGCGGCGATGCGGATCACCAGCTGCAGCAGTCTGTTGGGGCGCAGGGGCTGCCAATGCTTTGCAGGCGGCAGCTGGCATACCTGCTGATAGCTGCGCTTTTTCGTTTTGATCTTCATATTTTCACCCATCTTCTTTTATTTTCCGTGACAGGCCATATTATACAATATCTTTTCCATTCCATCAAGCCCGGTCTGAATTATAAAAAGGTGTAGCTTTTTTTGCGCTTTACCATTATAATGGCAGTATCTGCGTAAAACAGGGCAACCTCTGAAGCCTGATTTTTAACGGTTGCCCGGCAAAAAAGGAGCGTTTTGTTATGAAGCTGAATTACAAGCGCACGATCCTGGTAGGCTTTGCCTTTTTCCTGATCAGTGCATTCTGGCAGGCATACGATGCCACCATTCCCGTAATTTTGATCAACAAATTCGGTATGTCCCAAACCTGGTCCGGTGTGATCATGGCGCTGGATAACATTTTGGCGGTGTTTATGCTGCCGCTGTTCGGCACTTTATCGGACAAGCACCGCAGTAAGCGGGGCAAGCGCACCCCCTTTATCACCCTCGGCACCATCGTTGCCGCGGTGGCGCTGATCGGTCTGTCCTTTGTGGACAATATGCAGCTGCAGAACATTGCCCCTGTAGCCGCCATTGATGACCCGGCCGCTCTGGTGACCATCTATGAAGCCAAAGCCGACACCGTGCTGAAGACCCCCGAGGGTGAGGAATATGTTCTGCGGGATCTGTATACCCAGGAGGAGTTTTCTCAGATCACCTGCAAGATCCAGGACGGCGACAAGACCGTCACCAACCCGGAATACACCAACTATGTGGCGCCTGCCCGTCAGGATTATGCCGCAGATGTGACCGCTGAAAATCCCTCCGCCCTGATCCTTTTTGTGGCGCTGCTGCTGGTGATCTTGATCGCTATGGCCACCTTCCGCTCCCCGGCTGTGGCGCTGATGCCCGATGTGACCGTCAAGCCCCTGCGCTCCAAGGCCAACG
>CAZLLC010000168.1:0-3296 GCA_964560245.1 uncultured Oscillospiraceae bacterium
CGTCGTTGACCAGACGGTCGCCGATGTACAGTTCGCCGCTGGAGATCTCTTCCAGACCGGCAACCATACGCAGGGTGGTGGACTTACCGCAGCCGGAAGGACCGACCAAAACGATAAATTCCTTGTCAGCGATCTCCAGATTGAACTCCTGCACGGCTACAACGCCCTGCTCGGTGATCTGCAGATTGGACTTCTTCTGCTCGACCTCTTCGCCGCTCTTCTTGCGCTTGCGCTCCATCTTCTTAGCGGCTTTGACATCATCGCTGTTGTGGGGGTAGATCTTCTTAATGTTTTTCAGGGTCAAACTTGCCATAATGCACGACTTTAAGTATACCGACTCCTCGCGTATACTCTCACGAACGCCGGGTAAAACAGCGAACGCTTTACGACAGGTCTCCACACTGCCGCACCGTAAGTCAAACGGGGTTTTATATTTCCTCCTTTTGTGACGCACATAGCCTATTATGTGGAGTAGGATACATACGCCCGGATGCTATAATGATAACATAGCTATCCCTCGATTGCAATAGCCATTTTTCTCAAAAATTGTAAATAATATTTGTATATTCTGCCTTTTTATCATTTTATGGTATACTGTCCGTCCTGCTGGCTTTGCAGGCTGCTGCTATAGTAGCAGGTCATTGCGTCTGCCAAATACACCGGATCCTTCACACCGGCTGTTTCATAGGCCGCGTGCATTGCCAGCTGGGGCAAGCCCACATCTACAGAAGGCACAGAAACGTGCATCAGGGAAATATTGCCCAAGGTGGAGCCGCCGGGAATGTCCGCCCGGTTGCAATAGGTCTGCACCGGTACCTGCGCCTTTTCGCAAACACTGCGGAACACTGCCGCAGACATTCCGTCGGTGGTATAGCGCTGGTTGGCGTTGAATTTGATCACCACACCCTGATTGAGCACCGGCGCGTTGGCAGGGTCTGCATACTCCGGATGGTTGGGGTGGACAGCGTGACCGTTGTCTGCCGATACCATAAAGGACTGGCTGAGCATCTGCTCCATATCCCAATCCATCACTTTGCAAATTCTGTGCAGTGTGCTCTGCAGCAGGTTGGAAGCCGCGCCCTGCAAGGAGGAAGACCCTACCTCTTCGCTGTCAAACACGCACAGCACCGGCACACTGCCGCTTTCTGTACTGTTCAGGAAGCCCTCGGCGCAGCTCCACACACAGCCCAGATCGTCCAAAGCGGCAGAGGAAATATACTCCTGCTCCAAGCCCCAAACACTGGCCTTCTGCCGCACATATAAATATAGATCCTGTCCTAAAATCTTGCCGCCGGCAGCTTCTTCCAACAGTTTATTCAGCTTATCGCCGGTGTCCTTACCGCCCAGCAGGGGGATCGTATCCACCGCCGGATTCCAGGCATAGCCCTCATTGGCCTTGCGGTTCATATGGATCGCCACATTGGGGATCAGCAGCAGATCCCGATCGATGTCCACCAGTCGGGACTGGAGCGCACCGTTCTGCTCTACCATTACCCGACCTGCCAGGGAAAGGGGTCTGTCCAGCCAGGTGGAGATCAGCATACCGCCGTACTTTTCCGTGCTCAGCCGGGTATATGTGCCGTTTAAAACACCGTTTTCCTTCATTTTAAAGGTGGGACGGTCACTGTGACCGGCGCTCATCATAAAGCCGGCAGCCTTCCCCTCCGGGATCCGGAAGGCGATCAGCGCCGCGCCGCCCCGGGTCAAATAATACTTGCCGCCTGCCTTCAGTTCCCAGGGTGCACACTCACTCAGGCAGGTGTACCCCTCCCCTTTCAGGCGGTTTTCCAAATACGCGATTGCGTGAAAAACGCTTTTGCTGCTGTCCAAAAAGTCCACAAGACCTGCAATTCTATTATCCATTTTTCGATTCCTTTCGCTGATGCTGTTTTTGTCTTTGTGTTTATCATACTACACCGCGCAAAAACAGTCAACTTTTTTATCCACAAGTCGCTTTTTGTCGAAAAGTTCTGTTTTTGCTATTTTATACATTAAAAACCACGATTTTTGTCGAGCGATTGTTTTGTATTTTCCTTGCAAAAAGTGATGCATTATGGTAAATTATATTTGTCGCAGCAAGGGGATATCTTCAATAGTCAGGAGTGGAAGTAATGGAAAATTGTAAAACCGTGATCATCGCAGACAATTCAGAGGAATTTTGTGCCGGATTAACAGCGGCGCTGAAACGGGCGGAAGGATTTCAGGTGATCGGAACAGCCAATGACGGGGAGCTGGCGATCCGGATGGTCACCGAACGAAAGCCCGATGTACTTGTTTTGGACTTGATGCTTGCCAAGCAGGACGGATTAAGTGTACTCAAAGCCATCAGCGGTATGGAACGCAAGCCGGTGGTTTTTGCTACATCCGGCTTCGTCACCGATTATGTGGCATCGGCTGCCGCCAATCTGGGCGTGCGGTATCTGATGCTGAAGCCTTGTGATCTTTCTGCCTTGGTGGAACGGATGGAGGAGATCCGGACAGTCAGCAGCAAGCCGCCTGTTATGCGCTCGGCCGGTAATTCCGGTATTGAGGCAATGGTCACCAGCATTATTCACGAGATCGGTGTTCCGGCACATATTAAAGGCTATCAGTATTTAAGAGAAGCCATTATCATTGCCGTTAACGATATGGATGTGATCAACGCCATCACCAAGGTATTGTACCCACAGGTTGCCAAAACCTTTCAGACCACACCTTCCCGGGTAGAGCGTGCCATCCGTCACGCAATCGAGGTAGCCTGGGACAGAGGCGATCTGGATACATTGCAGCGGTTCTTCGGCTACACCGTCAGCAATACCAAGGGTAAGCCCACCAATAGTGAGTTTATTGCCCTTATCGCTGATAAGCTCCAATTGCAATTGAAGTCTGCGGAAGCTGTAAACTTCTAAATCTGTGTTTTGCAAAATTGACAATTCCCTGGACGGGTGATATACTGACCATATTATCTGATCAGGAGGTTACCGTTATGGAAAAGAACTATTTTTATGTTCGTTTCAGCAGGCAAAACTTTGAGTACTACGCAGGCCACGGCATGCGCAAAACCTATGAAGTTCCCGAGGCCTTTGTTCCTCTGTCGGAAGCGGATTTCGGATATTTTCTTTACTTCCGCGGTTATATTTTTGACGACCAGGGTGCTGTGACCGGTTGCCTGTTCCAGGGAGATGAGATCCACGAAGTCTATCCCGGAAAGGTCTACTCCATTCTTGCCAGCACCACTGCCGTAGACGACGACGGTTGTCCAGAGGATGTGAGTATCTGGCATTATGTCGAAATAATTCCTTGTTCGGAGTAATGCC
>CAZLLC010000169.1:0-3292 GCA_964560245.1 uncultured Oscillospiraceae bacterium
TATTACCGAAGGAATTGAGCTTGAGGGTGTATTGCTTGCTGCCGGTGAAAACACGGTTACCGTGAAGTATGGGGCGCTTTCCACTACTGTCGTTATCGAAGCAGTAGAGCAGACCAATGTTCTTACAGGCACTGTCACCGACGATACCTATGTGGATTCCAGTAACAAGAACAGCGATTTTACGGCGAAGGAAACCTTAAACACCTACTCCTCCTCCTTTAGATCTTATCTGCGGGTAAATATCAGTGATATTCTCGCGAATGAGCAGTTCCTGGCAAACAAGGAGAATGCGCAGGTGCAGATCGTTCTGACCATTGCAGGCGGCAGCATTACGGACAGCACTACCTATACCCTGAAGGCTTACACACCTGCCGAAGGTGTCACCGATGTGGCGTTCTCCAATATTAACTGGACCAATGTATCCACAAGCGGCACCTACAGCGGTCTGAACTGGGGCAGCGGAACGGCGCTGACCACCACTGCTACCGCCGACGGCAGCAATATCATCCTGACTATGGCATACAGCGATATTGCAGACTATGTTGACGAAAATGGCAATATTCTCTTTGCCTTTGGCACCAACACCTCCGGTTTGAAGGTAGCCTCCAACGAAAGCACCGCTTATGATGCTCCTGCGTTTAAGGTTACCTGGTAATAGGAATTGTATTAACCGGCATCATTTATAAGCATCAAGCAGGGGCTGAGAGATTTCTCTCTCAGCCCCGTGTTGGTGAAAAAATCGAAATAGTATCCAAAGCTGTTAAAGATCTGTACGTTTCGCGTATGAGAGAACAGATGCGGCGGACTGCAAAATGGCATTTTCATAAAAGAGAGAAAGAAGCTGTTTTAAATGCATTACGATTATTTAGTGGTGGGAGCGGGCCTGTTTGGCGCGGCCTTTGCCCGGCAAGCCACAGACGCGGGAAAAACTGTACTGGTGATCGAGCAGCGTGACCACATCGGTGGCAATGTGCATACCGAGGAAGTGGAGGGTATTACCGTACATAAATATGGCGCGCACATTTTTCATACCAATGACAAGAAAATTTGGAATTATGTGAATCGGTTTGCGGAGTTCAATCGTTTTATAAATTCTCCTGTGGCAAAATTTCACGACGAGCTTTATTCCCTGCCCTTCAATATGTACACATTTTATCAGATGTGGGGGGTTACAACGCCCCAACAGGCACAGGAAAGAATCGAAGCCCAGCGGATCGCTGCCGGTATCACTGAGCCAAGGAATTTGGAGGAGAAGGCAATTTCTCTTGTTGGTACCGATATTTACGAAAAACTGGTTAAAGGCTACACCGAAAAGCAGTGGGGCCGTCCTTGCACAGAGCTTCCGGCGTTTATAATTCAGCGGCTGCCGGTTCGGTTGACCTTTGACAACAATTACTTCAACGCCCGATATCAAGGGATCCCCATTGGCGGATATACAAAAATGGTGGAACATATGCTGTCCGGTATTGAGGTGCGTCTAAATGAAAATTACCTGAAAAATAAAGCGTCCTGGGATGCTTTGGCAGACAAGGTGATCTATACAGGCTCAATCGACAGCTATTTTGACTATTGTTTAGGCACTCTCAGCTACCGCTCTGTCCGGTTTGAAACGGAAGTGTTGGACATTCCGAATTATCAAGGCAACGCAGTGGTGAACTACACAGACCGGGAAACGCCCTATACCCGCATCATCGAGCATAAGCATTTTGACTTTGGAACACAGCCGAAAACGGTTATTTCCAAAGAGTACAGCTCGGAATGGACGCCTGGGGCAGAGCCGTATTATCCTGTTAATGACGAAAAAAACACGGCGCTTTACAGGCGCTATCAGGCATTGGCGGCGCAAGAGAAGAAAACAATCTTTGGCGGACGTTTGGGAGAATACCGCTACTATGATATGGATGCGGTTCTAAGGTCTGCTTTGGATTTGGCGGAAAAGGAACAAAAAGGAGAGAACATATGAAACTGCTGACTGTAACTGTACCCTGTTATAATTCGCAGGATTATATGGAAAATTGCATAAAAAGCCTGCTGCCCGGCGGTGATAGAGTGGAGATCATCATTATTGATGATGGCTCCCGGGACAATACCGGCTGTATTGCAGATGCTTATGCTGAACAGTATCCCCATATTGTCAAGGTCATTCATCAGGAAAACGGCGGTCACGGCGAGGGGATCAATCAGGGTCTGAAGTATGCCACAGGCAAGTATTTCAAGGTGGTAGACAGCGATGACACCCTGAGCGCTGATTTTCCCGCGTTTCTGGACGAGCTGGAGCGTTGTGAAGCCAGTGGCGGCGTGGATCTGATGGTCACAAATTACTATTATGTCCATTCCGATGGGAAAGGGGATCGCTCAATTGATTATTCCTCTGTTTTGCCGCAGAAACGGGTCTTTTCCTGGAGCGAAACAAAGCCTTTTCAAATCCATCAGATGCTTACGATCCATTCCTGCACATTCCGAACGGAGATTATGCGGCGGTGGAAAGAGGATCTGCCCAAGCATGTGTTTTACGAGGACAATTTGATGGTGTACAGGACTTTGCCGTATGTCCGGAAAATGTACTACTTTAATGCGGATCTGTACCGTTACTGGATCGGTCGTCCTGACCAGTCAGTTCAGCAGAGTGTGATGTCCAAGCGATATCATCACCAGATCCTGGTGACGGAAAAATGCTTCACCGCATTCCATTTGGATGACATTACAGAATTAAGACTGAAGCGGTATTTGAAGCATGAGCTTTTTATGATGTTCGGTATTTCGATCCTGTTTACCCGGCTGAACAGATCAGCCCAGACCGATGCTGCATTGGATAAAATGTGGGAAAACTGCATTGCCTTTGATGAAAAGTGGGGCAAGCATTTTAAAAATAAGACCCCTTTATGGTTTATTTGCCGCCCCGGCAAGCCGGGACAGGACTTTGCCAATTTTATCTACAAAATTGCCAATAAGGTCGTTCGCTTTAATTGATAATAGCTGCTTGACGGATATTTAATTCGGGGTCAAAGAAATAAAGGGACCGTTGAAAACCAATACTTCCTTACGGAGTGCTGCCCTTCCGGCAGCTATGTTGTAATAAAAAAGCAGACAAACAAAAATCAGTCCCGTTGAGGTGCACTCAGCAGGACTGATTTTTTTGTCATAAAACGCCCGCGCTTTCATTGGGGACATTTCAGCATAAGCAGACAGAAAATGCGGCGTGTAGTACCTTGTTAAAGCTAAAACTGTATTTGCTAAATTATTGTTTAGATCACTATTCCTTATCTTGGCCCCCGCTTTTAAGAGGGGGCTG
>CAZLLC010000170.1:0-466 GCA_964560245.1 uncultured Oscillospiraceae bacterium
ACCGCAGCGACTTTGAGCTGTGGGACTGTGAAAACGGCATTTTCCTGTATCTGGTCTGCAGCGACTACAGCAAGGTGTTCAAAAACGATGACCTGCGGGCCGCGCTGACCTACGCCATAGACCGGGAGCTTTTGGCCGAGGAGTATTACCGGGGCTTTGCCCGGGCCGCATCCTTGCCGGCTTCCCCCGCTTCTCCCTATTACAGCAACACTCTGGCAAATCGTTACGCCTACGATCCGGATAAATTTGCCCAGGCTGTGACGGATGCTGCGCTTACGGAAGATACTGTGGTCACCTTGTTGGTCAACAGTGAGGACAGTCTGCGGACCCGCGCGGCCCGGGCCATTTGCAACATGCTGGAAGCGGGCGGTCTGAAAACAGAGCTGAAAGCCCTGTCCGGCGAGGACTACGAATACAATCTGAGTGCATGGAACTTTGATCTGTATCTGGGACAGACTATGCTGTC
>CAZLLC010000170.1:476-3227 GCA_964560245.1 uncultured Oscillospiraceae bacterium
TGGATCTTTCCCCGTTTTTCTTCAGCTACGGCACCCTGCGCCAGGGCGGCACCAACGATGTGACGGCTTACAACCTGTGCCAGCAGGCGCTGGAAAATCACGGCAACTATTACACCCTGCACCAAACTGTCATGGACAACGGTCTGCTGTGCCCGGTTCTGTTCCGCAGCTATGCGGTCTACGCCACCCGCGGTCTTGTGACCGACCTGACCCCTGCCCGCGACAACATCTTCTATTATCAGCTGGATAAGACCATGGAAGATGCTCTTTTGAAAGACTAGATAAAAAAGAACGGAGGAGCTCCCTATGAAGCTCAATTACAAGCGCACGATCCTGGTTGGCTTTGCCTTTTTCCTGATCAGCCTGTTTTGGCAGGCCTATGATGCCACCATTGCACTGACACTGACCAATAAATTCGGCATGAATCAGACCTGGTCCGGTGTGATCATGGCTCTGGATAACATTTTGGCTCTGTTCCTGCTTCCCCTGTTTGGCGCTCTGTCTGACAAGCACAAAGGCAAAAGAGGCCGCCGTACGCCCTTTATCCGGTTTGGCACCATCGTGGCCGCCTGCGCGCTGGTGGTTCTAAGCTTCGTGGATAACGCCCAGCTCAAGCAGATCCAGGTCATCAGCACCGTGGACGACCCTGCCGCCCTGGAGATCGTGTATGACACACAAGCCGACAAAGAGCTGCAGACACCCAGCGGCACCAAATTCATTCTGTCTGAAAAATTCACCAAAGAAGAATTTACTGCCATCCGCAGCACCGACGACAGTGAGGATGTGACCAACAAGGACGAGGACGCCATGCCCTACACCAGCTATGTGGTGCCCGCCCGGCAAGCCTACGCTGCCGACAAGACGCTGGCCAATCCCATGCCGCTGATCCTGTTCATAGGTGTACTGCTGGTACTGCTGGTAGGTATGGGTGTCTTCCGTTCCCCTGCTGTGGCGCTGATGCCCGATGTGACCGTCAAGCCCCTGCGCTCCAAGGCCAACGCCGTGATCAACCTGATGGGTACCGCCGGCGGTATTCTGGTGCTGGTAATGGGTATGGTGTTTAAGACCTCGTCTGTGGAAAACGCCCTGATGCGCTACGTCAGCTATTACTGTATGATCGCCGGTGTGATGCTGGCTGCCCTGTTTATCTTCCGCCTGACCGTCAACGAGCCCAAGTGGGCTGCTAAAATGCAGCAAGACAGCATTGCCTTGGGTCTTGAGGAAGAAGAGGAGCAGGCAGAAAAGCGCAGCCTGACCAAGTCGGAGAAGCGCAGTCTGATCCTGATCCTGCTGTCCATTGCTTTGTGGTATTTCGGCTACAACGCCGTGACCTCCAAGTACTCTGTCTATGCCACCAACATTCTGAACAAAGACTACAATACCACCATGCTGCTGGCACAGGCCGCTGCCATCGTTGCATATCTGCCTGCGGGTATGGTCGCCTCTAAGATCGGTCGTAAAAAGACCATTTTGATAGGCGTTGTGATGCTGACAGCCGCCTTCGGCGGTGCTGCCTTTATGCGCGCCGCAACCCCCACGGTGCTGATGAACCTGATGTTTATCCTGGCAGGTGTGGCGTGGGCAACCATCAACGTCAACTCCTTCCCCATGGTAGTCGAAATGTGCTCCGGCGGCGATATCGGCAAGTATACCGGTTACTACTACACCGCTTCTATGGCAGCCCAGATCCTGACCCCGATGCTGTCCGGTCTGCTGATGGACACCATTGCGGAAACGGTTTTGTTCCCCTATGCTGCTATTTTCGTGGCGCTGGCCTTTGTGACAATGAGCCTTGTAAAGCACGGTGATGCCAGGATCACTGCCCCCAAGGGCTTGGAAGCCCTGTCTGTGGATGACTGATATGATTATTGCTGCGCTTATTTTTATACTGCTGATCCTGTATGCCTTTTTGGTTCGGGGCAAGCAGGGGCATCCCGGACTGGCTGAACTTCAAAACTGGTCCTATGCCCACCGTGGGCTGCACAAGCCGGGTGTTCCGGAAAACTCTATGGCAGCATTCCGGGCTGCTTTGGAGGGCGGCTACGGCATTGAGCTGGACGTGCATCTTTTAAAGGACGGCACCTTAGCCGTGATCCACGATCACAGTCTGAAGCGCACCGCCGGCGCAGACGTGCAGATCGAAGATCTGACTGCCGGGGAGCTGCGCCAATACTCTTTGGAAGGCACAGCTGAAACCATCCCCACCTTCCGTGAGGTTTTGGAGCTTTTCGACGGCAAAGCGCCCCTGATCGTGGAGCTGAAAGCCATCCGGGGCAACCACGCCGCTCTGACAGACAAGGCGGTGCAGCTGCTTCGGGATTATCCCGGCGCTTACTGCATCGAATCCTTTGACCCCCGGTGCGTCCTGCACCTGAAAAAGCACCATCCCCACATCCTCCGGGGGCAGCTTGCGGAAAACTTTTTCAAAAGCAACACACCGATGCCGTGGTATATTAAGCTGATGCTGACACTGCAATTGGGTAATTTCCTCCTGCTGCCGGATTTTGTGGCATACCGCTTCAGTGACCGGAAAAATTTAGGCAATTTCCTTGTTCGCCATCTGTGGGGCGTTCAGGGCGTTACCTGGACGCTGAAAGCTCCTGCCCAGTATGAAACCGCGAAAAAAGAAGGCTGGATCCCTATTTTTGAGGACTTCGAGCCTTAAAAGTAAAAGGGGCTTGTCTCCAAATGATTTCGTAGTATTCTGTTAAAACTAAAACTTTATTTCTGGATATAAGTGCTTTAGTTTAA
>CAZLLC010000171.1:0-3221 GCA_964560245.1 uncultured Oscillospiraceae bacterium
TAACGCCGATATAGAAAATATCAAGCAGACCGCCGTTACGCATAATTTCGCCGTAGCTGTGATAAACCGGGCTGTCGGGATCCATAAAAGCATCCCACAGCTCCTGATGATACAGACCTGCTTTGGGCAGGTTGGTCAGCAGACAGCCAAAGGCAATACCGCAAAGCAGCAGCGGCTCAAACTTTTTCACAATGGCCAAGTACAGCAGGACGCAGGCGATAATGATCATCACCAGATTCTGCCAGCCACCGTCACCGAAGCCTGCAAACAAAGCAGCAAAACCGCTTTGATTCCACAGGTTCAGCAATACTTCACCAACATTGATCATAGCTGCCCTCCTTAGCCAATAACCACCAGAGGAGCACCGGTATCGACCGTGGAGCTCTTGGAAACCAAAACCTGGGTCACAGTACCGGCTTTGGGCGCCATAATTTCATTTTCCATCTTCATAGCCTCCAGCACGCACAACACGTCGCCTTCCTTGACTGCCTGACCCTGGGTCACATTGACCTTCAGGATGGTACCGGGCATGGGGGCGTTTACTGCTTCACCGGCACCGGTAACCGCGGGTGCGGCAGGCGCAGCGGCAGGAGCGGCAGCGGGGGCTTCTGCGGCCGCAGGAGCAGCTGCGGGAGCGACAGGGGCAATTGCCTCATATTCGCTCAAAAGCATAGCCTGGGTGGTCTCCACCTCTACCTCGTAGGTGTGACCGTTCAGGGTAATTTTGTACTTCATAACGGATCGTTCTCCTTTTTATTCATTGTGCAGCTCATCTGGAGAATATCTTATTCAAAAGATTTACTACCAAAATGATCACACCGGTTACGATAAAAATACCAAGCATACCAACGCCCATAATAGACAGGGCAGTGCCTAAGCTTGCGCCCTCCATAGACGCGAAGAAATTCCAGACCGCATAGCCGATCTTCATAACAAATTCGTGCATAACAGACCTTCCTTTCTTACAGTCCCAAAATGCCCTTGACCAGAGCAAGGATCAAACCGCCGGCAATAACAGACGCGATCTGACCGGAAACGTTGACGCCGATGGAGTGCATCAGCAGGAAGTTGGAGTTGTCCTCCTCAAGACCCATCTTGTGGACCACACGGGCGGACATAGGGAAGGCGGAAATGCCGGCAGCGCCGATCATCGGATTGATCTTTTCCTTGCTGAACAGGTTCATCAGCTTTGCCAGCATAATGCCGCCAAAGGTATCCACGATAAACGCAACCAGACCAAGTCCCATGATCAGCAGTGTTTCAAACTGCAGGAAGTCCTCTGCCTTCATCTTGGAGGCAATGGTGATGCCCAGGAAAATGGTGATCAGATTGGCCAGCACATTCTGTGCGGTATCAGACAGGGAGTTCAGCACGCCGCACTCACGGATCAGGTTGCCAAACATCAGGAAACCGATCAGCGCCACAGCATCCGGTGCCACCAGCGCCACGATCATTGTTACCACGATGGGGAACAGGATCTTGGTCAGCTTGGAAACATGCTTGCCCTTGTAGTTCATCTTGATCAGCCGTTCCTTTTTGGTGGTGCACAGCTTGATGATGGGCGGCTGTACCAACGGCACAAGCGCCATATAGGAGTAGGCAGCCACCATAATGGCACCGATGTAATTGGATTGCAGCTGACCTGCCACAAAAATGGAGGTAGGACCGTCTGCCGCGCCGATAATGGCGATGGAAGCGGCGTCCTTCAGGTCAAAGCCAAACAGGGTTGCCAGAAACAGCGTAAAGAAAATGCCAAACTGGGCTGCCGCGCCGAACAGCATCAGCTTCGGATTGGTGAGCAACGGCTGGAAATCGATCATTGCGCCAATACCTACAAACAGCAACAAAGGGAACAGCTCGTGAGAGTCGATACCGATCTTAAACAGAAAGTCAATGACCGCCTGCACACCGGAACCGGCTTCAGCAATGGGCAGGTTCACCAAAATAGCGCCAAAGCCCATAGGCAGCAGCAGTGTGGGCTCCATTTCCTTGGCAATGGCCAGGTAAATGAGCACGCCGCCGATGATCCACATAATCACGTGCTGCAGTTCAATATTAGCAAGATTTTGATACAGTATCTCCATACAGCGCCTCCTTAGCCAATCACGACCAAGGGAGCGCCGGTATCAACTGTGGAGCTCTTGGAAACCAGGACCTGGGTAACGGTGCCGGACTTGGGAGCCATAATTTCGTTTTCCATTTTCATAGCCTCCAGCACGCACAGCACGTCGCCTTCCTTGACAGCCTGACCCTGGGTCACGTTGACCTTCAGGATGGTGCCGGGCATAGGGGCGTTGACAGCCTCGCCGGCGCCGGTAACGGCAGGCGCGGCAGCGGGAGCAGCGGGGGCAGCAGCTGCAGGAGCAGCAGTCGGAGCAGGTGCAGCGGCTACAGGAGCAGCCACAGCTTCATATTCCTTCAGAAGCTCCGCCTGACCGTTCTGAACCTGTACTTCATAGGTAATACCCTTCAGGGTGATCTTGTATACCATCTTACTCCACCTCCTTGATAGAGATGAAGCGCAGCTCATTCAGGGGCTTGCCCATCTTGTCTGCCACGATCGCCATCAGCATTGCCGCGGTCTTGGGCTCTACATTGTAAAGCTTCAGCTCACCGGCAGCACCGGGGGCAACAGCAGGGGCTTCAGCCGGCGCTGCCGCAGGCGCGGGGGCGGCTTCGGCTTTCTTGGACTTGGCAGTGAAGGCCTTACCCATGGCGACGACCACTGCCATCAAAACGATCAGACCGACGAAAACAACAGCATAGCCCAGAACAGCCACGATCACAGCATTGGGAATGCTCAGGTTTTCCAGATCCGGCGCTGCTTCAGCAGCCTTCAAAACAGAAGATAACAAATTCATATGTTTCCTCCTCAGGCCTCAACGATGGTATAGGTGGCCTTGTTTTCTTCCTTTGCCTTCCGCTCCTCGAAGAACTTTTCAGCCAGGTTGGGGAAGGCGATGTAGCTCAGAACATCCTCGTCAGACCTGGCAATACCGGCCAGCTTCTGACGGGTGGGCTCCACGATGGGTGCCAATGTGTCGGCATAGCGGCCTTCCAGAGGCTTTTCGTCACCCAGGATCTGTGCCTGAATGTCCTTGTCGATGGGCGCGGGGGTAATGCCGTACTCACCGCGGCAGTATGCCTTGATCTCCTTGGAAACGGTCTTGTAGCGCTGACCGTCCAGCACGTTGCGGACTGCCTGCACGCCGACCATCTGA
>CAZLLC010000172.1:0-3199 GCA_964560245.1 uncultured Oscillospiraceae bacterium
ACGGCTATGATTTCATTCTGCCGCCCCATATGCTGGAGTACCAGTGCGGTGAAACCGCCGGTCAGTTCCCCAAGTTTGCCGATGAGGTCTACAAGATCGCCAATCCCACCGACGACCGCACCCATTATATGCTGCCTACCGCAGAAGCGGCTCTTTGCAGCATTTACCGGGATGAGATCCTGAACGAAAGCGATCTGCCCAGGAAGCTGTTCGCTTATACACCCTGCTTCCGCCGGGAGGCCGGTTCTCACAGAGCTGACGAGCGGGGTATGGTGCGTGGACACCAGTTTAATAAGGTTGAGATGTTCCAGTTCTGCAAGCCGGAGGATTCCGACGCCGCATTTGAAGAGCTGGTGACCAAGGCTGAGAAGCTGGTAGAGGGTTTGGGCTTCCACTTCCGTACCGTGAAGCTGGCAGCCGGTGACTGCTCCGCCTCTATGGCAAGAACCTATGACATCGAAATTCTGATCCCCTCTATGGACGGTTACAAGGAGGTTTCCTCCGTGTCCAATGCCCGGGATTATCAGGCACGCCGTGGCAATATCCGCTTCCGTCGGGAAGCTACCGGCAAGCCCGAATTCCTGCACACACTGAATGGCTCCGGCTTGGCAACCTCCCGTATTTTCCCCGCACTGGTGGAGCAGAATCAGCTTTCTGACGGCTCTATCGTCGTTCCCGAATGCCTGCGTAAGTATTTGGGCGGCTTAGAAGTAATTAAGTAAAACATTATGTAAACCAAATTATGTAAACCAAAGAGAGGAGAATAATACAATGTCTAAAATTAAGAAACCCGCCTGGATCGAGGAATTTAAGGAATTCGCCATCAAGGGCAATGCAATGGCGCTGGCTGTCGGTACCATCATCGGCGCTGCCTTCTCCACCATTACCAAAAGCCTGACGGATGATCTGATTATGCCCATCATCAACATCTTTATGGGAGGCACAGATTTTTCTGATGCCAAGATCAAGCTGCCCCGGATGCCCTGGGTAGAGCCCACTTATGAGATCGTAGTGGACGAAGCCGGTGTGGAAACAGCCCAGCTGGTGGAAAACTACCTGACCTACGGCAACTTTATTTCTGCTGTGATCAACTTCCTGATCCTGGCACTGGTGGTGTTCTTCATCGTGAAGCTGGTGAACAAGCTGAGCGAGGTTGGCAAGAAGGAGGAGCCTGTGGAGGAAATCGTGGAGGAGCCCGTTCCCACCAATGAAGAAGTACTTCTGGCAGAGATCCGGGATCTGCTGAAGGAGAAGCAATAATGAAAAAACTGAAAGTTCTCGTTGCACTGCTGCTGGTGGCAAGCCTGCTATCCGGCTGCAGCCTGCTGAACACCGTCCTTTCTCAAAGTGAGAAGGAATACACACAGGGCGATGTTTCCGTGATGCTGCCTGCCAACTGCCTGAACTACAGCGACACAGCGGTTGCCGATGATATGACCTTTATGTTTGCCAATGACAATATTGGTTTTTTGGGCATTGAGGAAAACAAAGCAGACCTTTTTGCTTTGTACGGAGAAATGGATCTGCAGGGCTATGCCCAGCTGATCGTTCAGCTTTATGAGTTGGATACCGAGCCTGTGCAGAAGGACGGCTTCTGGACAGTTACTTACACCAACAGCACGGATTCAGATGTTTATACCTATGTAAGCGTGTTCCATGAAACTTCAACCTCCTACTGGAATATGCAGGCCTACAGCTTAGAATCCAAGTATGAAGAATATGCCGAGGATCTGTGGAGATACGCAACCACCGTGCAGATCGCCGATGATGGCGTCGCTCCGGAGGTGTCCGAGGCAACAGAAGAAACCACAGAAACGCCCACCCAGGCAGTTACCGGTGAAACCCAGGCGTCTGTGGAGGATACGCAGGTGCAGCTGCCTGTTTTGAATCTGCCCAAGGATTTTCTGAATTACACCGACACCGCGCTGGGCGCAGGCTATGACCTGGTGTACGGCAATGACGATATTGGCATTATCGGTATAGCAGATAATAAGGAACAGATCAGCGCCTACTTTGGCGATACGGATCTGGAAGGCTATGCCAACCTGATCGTGGCACTGTATGAGCTGGATACGGAAGCCCAGCAAAAGGACGGCATCTGGACCTGTACCTACACCGCCGAGTCTGAGGGCAGCAGCTTCACCTATGTGAGTGCCTTCTGCGAGACCGAAACGGAGTTTTGGAACATCCAGGGCTACTGCCTGACAGAAGTATACGATCAGTATGCAGATGATATTTGGCAGTACATCACCGATGTAGACTTCCCCGAGGAGAATTAAAATATGAAAAACACCGTAAAGATCCTGGCTGTGCTGATGGCAGTATGCCTGCTTTTTGCCGGCTGTAAGGAAAAAGAAGCCAAAAACAGCTTCAGCAAGGACGGTCTGTACATTGCGTTTCCCGATATATTCACCGACTATTGCGATACGCCCCTGGCAGAAGGCTATGATTTCCTGTTTGCGGGAGATTATGTGGGTGTTTTGGGATCATCTTCTGATAAGACGGAACAGCCGGATGGAGTGACGGATCTGCGTAGCTATGCAGAGCATAAGGCCAATTTCTATGGCGCGCAGCTGCAGGAAACAGACGGCTATCTGACTGTCACTTACGAAGATTTTGAAATGAACGATCCTCAGATGTATGTGTACATCTTTGTGGAGAGTAAAAACAACTATTGGAGCATCGGTTCTTACTGTATGTCCGACAGCTATGAAAATAACGCGGAAATGATGTGGAAGTACATCACTGCCGTAGAAATTGACTAAATAAGGAAGGAATCTTACAATGTTCAAAATCGTTCACAAAAAAGAGCTGAACGCCAGTGTAACACTGATGGAGATCGAAGCCCCCTTTGTTGCCCGGAAGGCCAAGGCCGGTCAGTTCATCATTTTCCGCATTGACGAGCAGGGCGAGCGCGTACCTCTGACCATTGCCGGCTATGACCGGGAAAAGGGTACTGTAACCATTATTTTCCAGAAGGTGGGCTTCTCCACCATCGCCCTGGGTAACCTGAATGAAGGCGACTACATCCGGGACTTCGTCGGCCCTCTGGGCAAGCCCACAGAGGTGGAAGGCAAGAAGAAGGTCTGTGTGGTCGGCGGCGGCGTTGGCTGCGCCATTGCGCTGCCCTCTGCCAAGGCTTTCAAGGAAGCCGGCGCGGAGGTGACCGTTATTATCGGCTTCCGCAGCAAGGATATTG
>CAZLLC010000173.1:0-3189 GCA_964560245.1 uncultured Oscillospiraceae bacterium
TGGGCTTGTCCTCCATAGAATAATCCAGGAAGCTCAGCTCCAGCTTGCCGGAGAAGTCGGTAATGACGCCAACATCCTTGAATACCTCCCGGAGGCCTTCATCCAGGAACCACTGATAAGAATCCTTTTGGATCTTCAGCATATTGGGCATTTCCAAGATCTCGTTGTACTTGGCATAGCTTTTTCGTGTGGTTTTGCCAAACTGTTGGTCTTTGACCATATGGATAATCACAGCCTTTCTTTCGGCTTTCGCCGGAATGATGTGTTGTACTACAAAATTGATACGCACGGATTCGTTGCCAGTTTGTTCATTTGAACACTTGACAACAGCCATATTTTGTGATACCATTGTCCCGTAAGATATAAGGCGTAATAGGGCATACTATCACGATATGGAAAACCATTGTATCACATATTAAAATTTTTGTCAATGGATATTTGAAAATTTAACCGAGGAATTTTCCTCGGTTTTTTTGTTGCCTTTATATGCAAAAGAATGTGTTGCAATATATATAAATGTGGGCAGATCTCCCCTACTGTGTTATTTAGTCGATCGTATGGTTAATCAGAATTTAGAGCAGCAACCAAAGCCTCCCCTGCAGGGGAGGTGCCCAGTGCGCACACTGGGCGGAGGGGTTTACAGAGGTATGAGTAATGCAGATATGACACATTCCTCCGTCCACCCCTCAGTCAGCTTCGCTGACAGCTCCCCTCAAAGGGGAGCCTTTGGTGCACACTTCTTTCAACAGTGCGTTAAACAATAATTTAGGGGGGCTGCTATCAGCCGCCCGCCGGATCTATTATATTTCATCATAAAAAAGCTGAGCAGGACGGATTTGAAACACCCTTGCCGCGTACAGGATCACTTCAAAACCTAATTGCGGCGGTAATTCCCCCGCTTCAATCTTTTGCACACTTCGATAACTGATATGCAATGCTTTTGCAAGCTTCGATTTAGATATGCCATTTCGTTCCCGCAATTGACGGATATTTTTACATAAATTCTGCAATTCTCTTTCTGTTGTAGTCATTATCTTACCTCCTATCCCGAATATCAGTAGTATTATATCCTACTTTATCCTACCTGTCAACATTTTGTATTACAAAGTGGTATAGTACTGTTGAGGTGAAGTTGTATGAAACCCTTAAAAGAAAAAATCAGCATTACGATTGACAGTGATATTCTGAAAAAAGCAAAAGAACAGGCAGATGCTGACGAACGCTCTTTATCCCAGTACATCAATTTAGTTCTCAGAAAGCATCTGGAAGGCAAATAAAAATCGCAGGGGGCTGCTGCAAAACACATAAATCTATCGGCAGAATTTGCCGCCCGGGGGAGACTGGTCGCCCCTACATTTGCGGGATGTAAACAAAGCATATTTTTAGGACGCATTGCAGTATTTCGCAATGCGTCCTTGTATTATTCAGAAATGACCGATGTCGACTGTCTCAATTTTCTCCCGGTCTGCCGGGATCCAGGCATCGTCAAAATGGATCCTTACATTCTCAGAAGCCAAACGGCTCTGAAGCCGGGCAATATCAATACGGGTAATATCACCGGTGGTATCCATCGCCTGCGCCACGGCAGCGCCGGCTGCCTGTCCTGTCAGGATCGCCGGAGGGATCACACGCACCACATCCCAGGCATAGCCATCGGCGCTGGTGCAGCGTCCAGCCGCAATTACATTGTCAAAGCCGTCACGGATCATTGTTCCATAGGACACCTCATACAGAAAATCACGGCGGTCAAAATCGCAGATGGCGCACACGGAATCCTCAAAATGCCGGTATGCATCTGACTCCGTCAGTGTGCTGTTGCCGTCGATCCGGCGGGTAGTGCGAAACTGGGGCATAATGGGCAAAAGTGTGATATCCCGCCCCTTGCGGTCATCGTTACGGATCTTTTCCAGAAGCTCTGTTTGATTGGTTACCAGATACTGGCTTACATCCTCGCCGTTCGTGCCATCCCAGAGCTTCATCCCCTCCGGATGTCCGTGTCCGTACAGGCTGGCGCCACCGGCAGAGCGATAATGGGTCAGATATGCCATATCCCCTTTTTCTGCTGCCTTTTTGCAACTGTCCATAGTCACTTCAAAAGCCATATAAGTATGGTAATTCCCACGGGTGACAGTAGGTACGCCTGCATAGTGCAGCACATCCGCATCACCGCTGGCATCCACAAACATCTCGGCGCAGCAACAGGTATATCCGGACTTATTGAACAAAATCAAGGATTCGATATGTCCTGCGCAGGCATTAACACCTGTAACAACGGTATCAAACATTATTTTTACGCCCAGGTCATCCAAAAGCTTGCACAGCTCCAAAGAAAAGATCGGCGCGCTGTAGCGGCTGATCAGTCGAACTCCGGTCTTTCCAAAGCCGGGCTCTCCGTTTTGCCACACATTGGGAATGGTGTCGAAGCCGTGCCGCACGGAAAGACGCAAAAATTCATCCGCCATACCCTTGATGATCTGCACACCCCGTCCGTTGCACATAGGCACAAACAGGTTAATAAGTCCTATGGTCGCCAAACCGCCCAGCTGGGTGGTTTTTTCTATAAGTACAACTTTTTTACCGCTTCTTGCAGCCTCCACCGCTGCCGCCACACCGGCTACACCGCCACCGGCAACGGCAATATCAAACCGGATCGTATTCACATATTCCATAACATCACCCCAGAAAAATTGGATTGAAACGATTATACAACATCAAAATATAAATATCAATTATTTTCCTGTCATTTTATAAATAAGTAACGCTAAATCAGAATTTAGAGCACTGTCGAAATACGCACAATCTAAAGGCTCCCCTTGTCAGGGGAGCTGGCAGCCGATCAGGCTGACTGAGGGGTAGTTTCTCTCCCTCCGTCTTCGCCTACGGCGAATCCACCTCCCTCATCAGAGGGAGGTTCTTGGTGCGGTGCTGTTCGTACGCTAAACAATAATTTACCGATCAGAATGAAATACCCGGAGGCTTCAGCTTCGCTTTGAAACCTCCGGGTGTTGCTTTTCAATTACTGGTTCTCTTCCATTTCCTTCAGGGCGTCCTTGCGGCTGAAGTTTGCGCGACCCTTCTCGTCGAAGCCCATAAACTTCACCCAGGTCATATCGCCCAGGTTCAGCACATCCTCAACCTTTTCCACGCGGCGGTTCTCCAGCTTGGAAATGTGAACCATGCCGTCGTGAC
>CAZLLC010000174.1:0-3061 GCA_964560245.1 uncultured Oscillospiraceae bacterium
AATCTGCTGGCTATGCCTTCGGTGGTTCGAATCCACCATCCCCCACCAAAAATCGCCAAGCTTCGACAGAAGTTTGGCGATTTTTACTTCTTCACTATTCCCTATTCACTTTTCGCTAAATCCAACAGGCGATTTTTGGAAGTAATAAGTAATAGTGAACAGAAAACAACGGCGGAATATCACTAAAATCTCCGGTTATGTGGATTCAAACGATCAAAAAGATCATACATATTGTTTGTTTCATTGTCTTACCTCATAATGCTTCGAGGTAGTTATCATCCGTGTTAATTAAGGCGCATTCTATTTGTCCAGCTTTTTCTGCTTTTTATGATTCCGGAATCTGTTCCGTAGTTTTTTTAGCAAATGTGCACTATCTGCGTAGAACAAGAATTCAACCATAAAAACCAAACTACCGGCTATAACACAAATAATTTGTACCAATCCCTTCTGATTATTGTAAGTAATAATCGTCTCGTTATTAACGGTAAGTTCCTCTATGAAATTCATTGGTATAAACACAAGAACCCCACGATAATACTTGATCTGAACAATTGTATTAGGAGTTAGTTTGCTTTCAAAATCGGATCTTGAAGAAATTTTGCCACCTACTTTAAATACTATTTCATCGGTTGTTCTAATAAATGAACCTATGCCTCGTCGACTAACATTATAAAATGTCCGATCTATTGTTACTTCAGCTTCTTTCAGTGACTCATACTCAGGCTGAAAATAGATATAAGGTAGCAGAAAAATAACAGCAACTATGATTATGTTTTTCAAAAACCGTTTCTGATGTGGCTGTAGTTTTTTTCGCATATTATTCCCCCTTGCCTCACATACTACCACACTTGTCCTTGAAAATCAAAGTGCAAATAGGATTATTTCTATGATACATTTTTGTCAAACGCAAAACTGACCACTATTATCTTTCGCCATTAGCGAAAGATAATGTAAATTGAATCCACAATCCCTTCAGTCAAATCGATCCTTATAGGTAGTTTGATGAATGATCTGCGCTACTTTACAACCGGAATTGGATATAGTATAATTTTCAAAGTAAAACGGGGAGGGGGAACTGCGTATGTCAAATCATTACTCGTCAGAAGCTTTTGAGTGCGCTTTTACCTATGAAGGTCACGATTTGGGCGCTGTGTGGACAAAAGAAAAGACGGCATTCCGCCTGTGGGCGCCTACTGCCGAAGCGGTAACGGTCAAGTTATATAAAAGCGGCGATCCCAATGCCGGTGATCTGCTGGAACGCATACCGATGACCTCCGATGTCAGCGGTACCTGGATCGCCGAAAGGGCAGGGGATTTAAACGGCGTGTACTATACCTATAGTGTGACTGTGGACGGAAAGACTGCAGAGGCGGTAGATCCTTATGCCCGGGCTGTGGGTGTAAACGGTCAGCGGGGAATGATCATTGATCTGACCGCAACGAACCCCAAAGGCTGGGAACGGGACACTGATCCCAATGGACACCTGAGCATTACCGATGCGGTGATCTATGAGCTTCATATCCGGGACCTGACGATGGACACAGAATCCGGTGCAACAGGGCAAAACAGGGGAAAATATCTGGGCGTGATCCAAAGGGAAACCACCAATTCTGCCGGTATTCCCACTGGCTTGGATCATATGAAAGACTTGGGTATTACCCATCTGCATCTGCTGCCGGTGTTCGACTACGGCTCAGTAGATGAAGCTGCAACAGACCAATTCGATTGGGGCTATGATCCCCAGAATTTCAATGTGCCGGAGGGGTCCTATTCCTCTGATCCCCGCAACGGTGCTGTACGGATCCGGGAGTTTAAGCAGATGGTTATGGGGCTGCATAATGCCGGCATCAGTGTTGTGATGGATGTGGTCTACAATCACGTTTACGATCGGGAGAAATTCTGTTTTAATCAGATCGTGCCCGGTTATTTCAGCCGGATCAACCAAAACGGGGAATACTCCAACGGCTCATTCTGCGGCAACGATACTGCCACGGAACGGGCGATGGTACGCAAGTATATTGTGGATTCTGTGCTTTATTGGGCGCAGGAGTATCACATTGACGGCTTCCGCTTTGATTTGGTAGGACTGATGGATACACAAACCATTCGTGAGGTTATGGCGCAAGTCCACGAAAAGCATCCCAATGTGATCTTCTACGGCGAGGGCTGGAGTATGCCCACGGAAATGACCAAAGAGGGCTATATCCTGACCACCCAAACCAATTCTGCCCAGGTTCCGGGCTTTGCGTTTTTTAGCGATACCATGCGGGATGCCTTAAAAGGCGCGGTGGATCAGGATACAGCAAAGGGCTATGTTTCCAATGCGCCCGGCTTTGCTGACCGGATTCGGGGCTGTTTTATGGCTTGCTCTGACTGGACGACAGCGCCTGATCAGACCGTAAACTATGCCTCCTGCCACGACGATCTGACCCTTTATGATAAGCTGAAGCTTTGTAATCCTGATACGCCGGAAGCGCAGATCATCCGGATGAACAATCTGGCAGCGGCGATCTATATGACAGCCCAGGGTACGCCCTTTATGCAGGCCGGTGAGGAGCTGCTGCGCTCCAAGGGAAAAGACGACGGTACTTTTGATCATAACAGCTACAAAAGCCCCGATGCCGTCAATAGCCTGAAGTGGGAAAACCTACATAAATTTCAGCAGGTGTACCGCTACTATAAAGGCTTGATCGCCTTCCGCAAGGCTCACCCGGCGCTGCGGATGAGGGAAGCTGCTCAGATCGCGGCCCATATCCATCCGGCAGCCCATTTGCAGGGCAATGTGACCGCCTTTCATATTACTGCCGGCGCAGGTGGGGAAGAAAAAGATCTTTTTGTGATCTTCAATCCGGAAAAAGAGGATGTGTGTATTACCTTGCCTGCGGGCAAGTGGGATGTTTATATCAACCGGGAAACAGCCGGCACGGCAGTACTGGATACGGCACAGGACTGTGTAACGGTGCCGTCTATCAGTGCGATGGTGCTGATCAAAGTATAGCCCGCCCCCAAAGGCTTCTCCTGGAGGAGAAGCTGTCACCGAAGGTGACTGATGAGGTGTGCA
>CAZLLC010000175.1:0-3044 GCA_964560245.1 uncultured Oscillospiraceae bacterium
TCTTTCTTCCTTGCCTGGGCATAGTCCATCACCTCACCAACATAGTAGCACAGATTAGACAGCTTGTCAACACGCAGAACCGTCCCCTGTGCTACCCATAGGGAGGACAGGATGTGTATTGTTATGCGTATTTTTTGATAATATCCTGCATTTGCTGGAATTGCTCTTCCATATCCTTGACCAGCTTAAACTGGCTGCGGCAGCGGTCCAGGTTTTGCTCCGGATAGCGCACGCGGAAGTAGTGGTCGCCGTCCAGGTAGTCGGTCAGGAAGCGGATGCCGCACTCTAAGGTCATCAGCTTTGCGCCCCAGGGCAGATATTCCAATTCAGCGGGGGTGAGAGAACCTTGCGCGCCCTCAATAAAGCCACGGGTGTATGCTTCGTACAGCTCAATATCGAAATTGATCTTGCTGGGATCCTTTTCGTCCTCTTCGGAGTGGTTGGCGCCGAAACGGATGGAATCGCCAAAATCGTTGATGGACAGACCGGGCATGGTGGTATCCAGATCTATCACACAGATACCTTCACCGGTTGTACGGTCAATAAGAATATTATTCAGCTTTGTGTCATTGTGGGTAACACGCAGAGGCAGCTTGCCGTCCCGCAGTGCCTGCATTGCCACAGAGCAGTCAGCTTTATGATCCATAACAAACCGGATCTCATTTTGTACCTCAGCAGCACGCCCCAGCTTGTCGGCTTCCAAAGCGGCAAGGAATTTGTTGAAACGGTCCTCTGTGTCATGGAAACGGGCAATAGGCTCATGCAGCGTTTCGGCAGGATAATCCTTCAACATACACTGAAACCGTCCAAAAGCCCGCGCAGAGGCTTCAAACAGCTCAGCAGTAGCCTTCTGATAACATACAGTGTTTTCGATATAGTTTGTCAGACGCCATACCTTGCCATCAGAATCAATATAATAATCCTTACCGTCTGCGGTTTTTACAACATTCAGTGTTTCCCGTTCGGGATCACCGCCATTTTCGATGATTTTTTTACGAAGGAACGAGGTGATGCCCAGCATATTCTCCATCAGTTCCTCAGGGTGGGGGAATGCAACGGTGGAAAGTCCCTGCAGAATATAACGGATACAGTCGCCATCCTGAGGTTGGCACAGGACACAGAAGGTGTCATTGATATGGCCCTGACCGTAGCGCACGGCTCCTAATAATGTAGCCGGGAAATCATATGCGGCAAGTACCTCCTTCAGGATCGGCGTATCGGAAGGAATATAGTGATCAGTCATAAAAATACCTCCATAATTTTTTCTTCATATTAGCATAGGAAAAAAGTGTTTTCAACAAAAACCGCTAAACAGATAAAAACTGCCCATAAACTGGTAAATTTGAATTGCCATATGTACTTTGCGGTGTTATAATGGGAGCAATCGGGGGAGGCCCCCGGAAAAAAGAAAGGAGAACTATTTGAAAAAACCTGTAAAGAAGAGCGGCCTAAAAGCAACTCTTCTGAAGTACGGAAAGAGGTACTTCATCGATGCGATGGGCGCAATGGCAAGCGGCCTGTTTGCTTCCTTGCTGATGGGCACCATCATCAAGACCCTTGGACAGCAGATGATGAATTTGTCGTCTGCAGACCTTATTCAGCAGATTGCCGGCATTTTAGTCCAGATCGGTGATTTTGCTTGCGCGGCAGACGGCTGCGCAATGGCGATCGCCATCGGCTATGCCCTGAAGGCAGATCCACTGGTGCTGTTTTCTTTGGCGGCTGTTGGCTATGCAACGGACAGCTTAGGCGGCGCCGGCGGTCCTTTGGCAGTGCTGATCATTGCCATCGTTGCGTCAGAGATCGGAATGCTGGTAAGCAAAAAAACCAAAGTGGATGTGATCGTAACGCCGTTTGTGACGATCCTGATCGGCTGCGGGTTAGCGCTGTTGATCGCCGAACCTATCGGCGCAGCTGCCAAGTCACTGGGGCAGATCATCCGTTGGGCAACACTGCAGCAGCCGCTGATCATGGGTGTTGTTATTTCCGTTGTGATGGGTATGATCCTGACATTGCCCATCAGCTCTGCTGCTATCTGTGCCAGCTTGGGACTGACGGGTCTGGCAGGCGGTGCGGCCGTTGCCGGCTGCTGTGCCCAAATGATCGGTTTCGCTGTGATATCCTTCAAGGAAAACCGATGGGGCGGTTTGATTGCCCAGGGCTTGGGTACATCTATGCTTCAGGTGCCCAATATCTTCAAAAATCCCCGGATATGGATCGCGCCTACCTTGGCATCTGCCATTACAGGCCCCATAGCCACGATGGTATTCCATCTGGAAATGAACGGCAGTCCTGTATCAAGCGGTATGGGCACCTGCGGTATGGTTGGCCCGATCGGCGTGATCTCCGGCTGGTTCAGTCCTGTGGCGGAAGCGGTAGCGGACGGTGCTGCTGTTATTACTCCAACAGCGATGGATTGGATCGGTCTTGCTTTGATTTGTATTGTTTTGCCTGCTGTTTTAAGCCTGGTATTTGACCGCATCCTGCGTAAGATCGGTTGGGTAAAAGACGGCGATATGAAGCTTTCTGTATAATATAGTACGGTCGTGCTGCATATGCGGCACGACCTTTTTGCAAAATAACCTCCACGTCCACCCTGTGGGGGACTGTCAGTGAAGCTGACTGAGAGGAGAAGGACAAATGAAAATAACCACCGTAGTACCTTGTTTCAGCTATAAGTTTACAAATAATGCGTCCTTACCTCCCTCTTTGAGGGAGGTGGGCGAGCAAAGCGAGTCCGGAGGGAGTGTCCTATGATAGAAATGGCACGCTTTCAGTTTGCTACGATGTTCCGAAAAACCGTGTCATTCTGAGCGCCAGCGAAGAATCCACGCATTACGGATACTACTAAACAGTTATGCACTGCGAAGATCCTTCGTCGCTGCGCTCCTCAGGAAGACACAAGCTTTTGACATTTTGCACTTATGGGCGAGAAACTCCCCCAGTCAGCTTCGCTGCCAATCGCCTGCGGGCGATCCGGTCGCGGCTTTGACAGCCCACCGGGCTGTCATTCACTACCGCGACTGCGCTTCGCTTACCCCTCA
>CAZLLC010000176.1:0-3018 GCA_964560245.1 uncultured Oscillospiraceae bacterium
CCGATGTCACCGGACGCGTGGGCGCCGATGGGGTTAAAGTAGCGCAGCAGCACCACGCCCCATTCTTTGTCGGCGTGGGCCATACCGGACAGGATCTGCTCGGTCATATACTTTGTCCAGCCGTAGGGATTGGTGCAGTGACCGGTGCGGCTGTCCTCACGCAGGGGCATTTCGTTGTCAGCCGTATATACGGTTGCGGAGGAGGAGAAGATGATGTTCTTCATTCCTGAGCACTTCATCACCTTGGTCAGCACCAAAGTGGAATTGAGGTTGTTGTCGTAGTATTCCCAGGGCATTGCAACACTTTCGCCCACGGCCTTCAGACCGGCAAAGTGGATCACGCAGTCCAGCTCGTTTTCCGCAAAGATCTTCTGCAGCAGCTTTTCGTCCCGCACATCGCCTTCGTAGAACTTCACCTTTTTACCGGTAAGCTTTTCCACCCGGTTCAGGCTTTCCGGATTGGAGTTGCACAGATTATCTACCACCACAACGCCGTAGCCTTCGTTGAGCAGCTCTACACAGGTGTGGGAGCCGATATAGCCGGCACCGCCGGTAACCAAAACATTCATAAGAACGACCTCCTTGATTTTTCCTTATATTACCACGGCATAAATTAAAATGCAATCCTTTCAAATGGGGATTTTTTGCATATTCGCATTATGTTTTTCACAAAAAAAGAGCTTAATGCATAGGATAGTCGGAGGCGATTTTATGCCAATAGTCAATACGGCTGTACCCATCACATCGGAAAGCTGCGAAAAAATGATCCTGGACCTTGTGGCGGCATACCCCTTTTGCCGCACAGAGGTGCTGACCCGCACCGCCTTTCAGCGGCCTGTGCGCACACTGGTGATCGGAAACGGGCCCCGGAAGGTGATCTATTCTGCTGCCCACCACGCCAACGAGTGGATCACCAGCCTGGTGCTGCTGAAATTCGCGGAGGAGCTGGCACAGGCAATTGCGTCGGGCGGCAGGATCTTTGACCGGGACGCCAAAACAATAGCCCACACCGCCACTATTTATATGGTACCGATGGTAGATCCGGACGGAGTGGATCTGGTGGTAGGAGAACTGACGGAGGGCAACATCCAATTTGATCTTGCCCAACGGCTGAGCCGGGATTACCCAAGTATTCCCTTCCCGGAGGGCTGGAAGGCGAACTTGCTGGGGGTGGACTTAAATCTGAACTATCCGGCAGGCTGGCTGCAGGCCCGGGAGATCAAATTCAGTCAGGGCTTTACCTCCCCCGGACCCCGGGATTATGTGGGCAGAGCGCCCTTAAATCAGTTTGAGACCCGTGCCCTGGCAGGCTATACGGAATTTATCGACCCGGCACTGGTGCTGGCGTACCATTCTCAGGGCAAGGAGATCTACTGGAGCTTTCAGGATTATTTTGTGGAGGGCGCCCGGGAACTTGGGGAAGCTTTTGCCAGGGTCAGCGGCTATACCCTGACAGAGCCTGCCTTTAATTCCAGTTTTGCCGGTTATAAGGATTGGTTTATTCAGGAATTCCGCAGGCCCGGCTATACCATTGAGGTAGGGCAGGGAGTCAATCCGCTGCCGATCACCCAATTTAATGAAATATATCGGGATAATTTAGGGATCCTGGTTTTGGCTGCCCTGGGCGACAGCCTATGACCAATAATTTATTCTTGACATTTTTTTAAGACGATTGTACCCTAAAGGTGAATAATTACAAAGGAGAACTGTAATGAATAAATATTTGGACATCAGCCCGGAAGTAGCCGCTGCTTTGGCAGAAGGAAAGCCTGTTGTGGCACTGGAATCCACCATCATTTCCCACGGTATGCCCTATCCGCAGAATGTGGAAACAGCCCTGAATGTGGAGCGCATCGTTCGGGAAAACGGCGCAGTGCCTGCCACCGTTGCGGTGATCGGCGGTCGGCTGAAGGCCGGTCTGACAGCGGAAGAAATCGAATATTTTGGCAAAAAGGGCACAGCGATCGCCAAAGCCTCCCGCCGGGATCTGGCAGTGCTTTGCGCCCGGGGTGAGGATGGCGCCACCACCGTTACCACCACAATGATCATTGCCCATATGGCCGGCATCAAGATCTTTGCCACCGGCGGCATCGGCGGTGTTCACAGAGGCGCGCAGACCACGATGGACATCTCTGCCGACCTGGAGGAATTGGGTCAGACACCGGTAATGGTGGTCTGTGCCGGCGCCAAGTCTATTTTGGATCTGGGGCTGACTCTGGAATATCTGGAAACCAAGGGCGTGCCGGTGATCGGCTTCGGCACTAATGAGCTGCCGGCGTTTTATACCCGGTCCTCCGGCTTTTCTGTGGATTACCGCATTGATACAGAGCAGGAGCTGGCTGCCGCCTTTAAGACGCAAAACGATTTGGGCTTCCCCGGCGGTATGCTGGTGACCAACCCCATTCCGGAAGAATATGCTATGCCCTTAGATGTGATCAATGCCGCCATTGATCAGGCCATCGGTGAATGCGAGGCCAAGGGCATCCACGGCAAGCAGACCACACCCTTCCTGCTGGCACGGGTGGCAGAGCTGACCGGCGGCAATTCTTTGGCCTCCAACATCCGGCTGGTGTATAACAATGCCGCATTGGCTGCCCGCACCGCCGCCATCTACGCAAAGCTCTAACTTCCACCGTTGGTATGCTAAATCAGAATTTAGCGCACCACCCAACGCCTCCCCTGTAGGGGAGGTGGCACGGCATAGCCGTGACGAAGGGGTTTGCAGATGTGTCGATGATGCAGATGTTTTTAATTTCGACCTTCACCCCTCAGTCAAATTGCCTAATATCGGCAATTTGACAGCTCCCCTACAGGGGAGCCTTTAGGTCGCCGCTCCCTGCAAATATTCTTCTAAACAATTATTTAACAGGCATAAAAAATCGAGGGTGCTCGTTGAGCACCCTCTTTCGTATGTTGGTATGAATTACAGCTTCGGACCGGCTTCGACCAGTGCCTTGCCGGCATCGTTGCCGGTGTACTTGACGAAGTTCTTGATGAAGCGGCCGGCCAGATCCTGTG
>CAZLLC010000177.1:0-2955 GCA_964560245.1 uncultured Oscillospiraceae bacterium
AGGACCGTCCTTCGGCACAGCGCCTTCCGGAAAATGGACATGAATATCTTTGGTTTTATAGAAATCTGTGTGAATGTTCCATTTTTCTGCGTTGGCACGGATATAGCTTAATGCGGCTTGAGCAGATTCCTTCATCACATCACCCAGATTGCCGGTCAGCTCCAGCTTTCCGGTACCCTCCATCACATTGACTTCAACCTCAAGCGTTTCACCGCCAACAGAGGTCCAGGCAAGACCGGTAACTAAACCAACCTGATCATTTCCGGGAATACGGTCGGGCAAATACTTCCGAACACCCAAATAACGCTCAATTTCCTTGCCGGAAACAGTGATCTTTAAGGGCTTGTCCTGATTGATCAGCTCCATATCCGCCTTACGGCAAATCTGTGCAACAGCTCGTTCAAGGCTGCGAACACCGGATTCTCTGGTATAGCAGCCTATCACTTCCCGAATAGCATCATCGGTGATTTTCAGTTGACTTTTCTTTAAACCGTGTTTTTGAAGCTGCTTTGGAATCAAATGATTCTTCGCGATCATCAGCTTTTCTTCGTCTGTATAGGAGCCAAGCTCAATGATCTCCATACGGTCCAGTAGCGGACACGGAATGGTATCCACCGTATTGGCGGTGGTAATGAACAGAACTTTACTCAGATCCACCGGTATTTCAAGGAAATGATCCCGGTAGGTTTTATTCTGCTCCCCATCCAGCACTTCCAAAAGTGCGGCACTGGGGTCACCCCGGTAGTCAGAACCCATCTTGTCCACTTCGTCAAGCAGAAGAACAGGATTCATAGATTCAGCCTGAATAAGAGCGCTGACGATGCGACCGGGCATTGCACCCACATAGGTCTTTCTGTGACCGCGGATGTCCGCTTCATCGTGCACACCGCCCAAAGCAATGCGCGCCATTTTCCGGTTTAAACTCCGGGCAACAGAATATGCCACAGATGTTTTACCAACACCGGGAGGGCCAACAAGACAAAGGATCTGCGGCGGCATATCCGGTGCCATTTGCCGGACGGCAATGGTTTCCAAAATGCGCTGCTTAACCTTTTCAAGACCAAAATGGTCTTTATCCAAAATCTTTTTAGCGGAATTTACATCAATGCGTTCCTTGGTTGTCTTGTTCCAGGGAATTTCCAGTATTGTATCCAAATAATTTCTCAGTACAGAAGCTTCCGCAGATCCAAAAGGTTGCTTTTTCAGTCTTTCCAGATCCTTGAGCACCTTCTTTTCAGAGTCTTCCGGTAAATTCAGCAGCAAAATTTTGCGCTCATACTCTGAAAATTCAGAATATTCCTCCCCTTCTCCCAGCTCATCACGAATAGCCTTCATCTGCTCACGCAGATAATAATCACGCTGATCCTGATCGATATAGGCACGGGTCTTTTCCTGAATTTCCGATTCCATTTGCAGCACTAAAACTTCCCGCCGCAGCATTGCGATCACATTTTCCAATCTGCGAACCGGCTGAAGCTGGCATAGGATATTTGCTTTATCCCGATAATCCATACTGGAATGCTGCGCAATGGTGTCGGCGATATAGCCGCAGTCATTGGTAGACATCAGCTGAAGCTGCAGCGCCTGTACAGGCCTTTCAACATAATCAAGATACGAAAAAAACAGGTTGATCGCCTCACGGCGCATAGCTTCCGTACGCAGAGTATCAGACCAGGCGCCGTCCTCTGCCGGTTCAATATTACCGGACAAATACGGCGTATCCTGGGTGATCTTCGTAATACGGGCACGGTGCAAACCGTCCACCAGTACACGGATATTTTCACCCTGAGATTTCAGGATCTGCTTCACACGCACAACAGTACCGACCGGATACAGATCCTTAAATCCCGGATCATCATTCATAATATCTTTTTGGGGAACAAGCATCAGGATCTGGTCATTTTTCATAGCCTTCTCCAATGCACGCACCGATTTTAACCGACCAACATCAAAATGAATGGTCTGATCCGGAAATATGACCAATCCCCGAAGGGCAAGCACTGGCATATTGCCGGACATAAATTGCTCTGTCATATTTTCCTCCTTTTCTATAAAAACGAGGGGTAGAGAATCTACCCCCCTTGATCATAATCATTTCCCAGCACCCAACGGGTCACGGGGTCTTGCTTTGTCCCGGACGATTTTGGGCTTGCCGCCCTGTACACATTCGGGGGTTATAACAACTTTTTTAATGGAAAGATCGGAGGGTATCAAATACATTACACCGATCATAACTTCTTCCATAACAGCACGCAGACCTCTTGCGCCGATCTGGCGGTCAATAGCTTTTTCGGCAACGGCTTCCAAAGCGGCAGGCTGGATCTCCAGCTTCACATTATCCATAGCAAGCAGTGCTTCATACTGCTTTACGAGGGCATTTTTCGGCTCAGACAGGATCCGGATCAGATCCTCCTTCTTCAGATCTTTCAATGCTGTGATCACCGGTAAACGACCCACAAGCTCCGGGATAATGCCAAACTTCAGCAAATCGTGGGGCTGTACCTTGGCAAAAAGCTTACCAATATCACGGTTTTTCTTACTCTCCACAGGAGCATCGAAGCCAATGGCAGACTTATCTGTTCTGGCTTCAATGATCTTGTCCAAACCGTCAAAAGCACCGCCGCAGATAAACAGGATCTTTGAAGTATCTACAGGAATGGTCTCCTGCTGAGGGTGCTTTCTGCCGCCCTGAGGCGGAACGTGCGCTACAGTGCCTTCCAAAATCTTCAGAAGTGCTTGCTGCACACCTTCGCCGGATACATCCCGTGTGATGGAGGTATTTTCACTCTTACGGGCGATCTTATCCATTTCATCAATGTAAATGATGCCTCGCTCTGCCAACTCCACATCAAAATCTGCAGCCTGAAGCAGACGAACAAGAATGTTTTCCACATCGTCGCCCACATAACCGGCTTCGGTCAAGGTGGTGGCGTCAGCGATCGCAAAGGGAACATT
>CAZLLC010000178.1:0-2905 GCA_964560245.1 uncultured Oscillospiraceae bacterium
TTATTGTCCAAGGTGTTCATTTCGTCTTTGCGTTATTCAATTTACAAGGTACAGAATATACTGTCCTCCCGGCGCAGGCCGTTCATCGGACAGCTTGCACAGTATACCAAAAGTAAAAGCATTTGTCAATACCTTTTTTGAAAAAATTTTTCTTTTTTTCAGAAGTCTTTTTGAATGCCCGAAGTGATGTCCGTCAGGGCATCTGCGGCATCCATTACGATCTCCTCCCGGCAGGCAATATCTCCCAAAGAAAGCATACCGCAGAGTCTGCCGTTATCCAGCACCGGCAGTCTTCTCACCTGCTGCCGTCCCATCAGGTGCGCCGCCACCTGCGCATCCATATCCGGGTTCACCGACAGCACCTTGTTGGTCATAATCTGCTTCACCGTGGTCTGCCCTGCCGGTTTATTGGCCGCCACACAGCGCACCACCAGATCCCGGTCTGTCACCATACCGCAAACCTTGCCGTCCGCACCGCATACCGGAAGCGCGCCTATATTATAATGTGCCAGCGCACGGGCTGCCACCTCCACAGATTCCTCCGCACTGACCTTGATCACATTTTTACTCATAATATCGGAAACTTTCATAGAATCCCCTCCTGTGCAGAAGATTATTGCCCTATTATTTGAAGGTTATACATTTGCCTACATTAATATAATGTATATTCCAATGTTACAAAATGTGAAATTTGTTATAAAATGTGATGTTGCTATTGATTTTCATCGGGTTTGCATTTATAATAAGCAGGTAAAGAAACTTTCTGAAGGAGAGTGTACTTAAATGATTATTACCCAAAAGAAACCCATCGAAGAAGTTATGGCTATGGTCGGCGATGCCAAGACCGTTGCCATCATCGGCTGCGGCAGCTGCGCTACCGCCTGCCAGACCGGCGGTGAACCCCAGGTGGCAGAGCTGAAGGCTCATCTGGAGGCAGCCGGCAAGTCTGTGGTGGGCACCACCATCGCTGACTACTGCTGTATGGCACTGGGCGTCAAGGGCAAAATGCGTCCGCTGATCGCTGCCAACCCCGATTGCATCATTTGTATGTCCTGTGGCGACGGCGTGCAGTGCGCTGCAAAGACTGCCGGTGCTATTCCGGTCTATCCCTCCAACAATACAATGTTCCTGGGCGAGGCTGTCCGGTTCGGTGTTTGGGAGGAAGCCTGCCACTTCTGCGGTGAATGTGTGCTGGGTCAAACCGGTGCCATCTGCCCCATCAGCCAGTGCGCCAAGAGCCTGGTCAACGGCCCCTGCGGCGGTCAGAAGAACGGCAAGTGCGAGGTCAACCCGGAAAACGACTGTGCCTGGATCAAGATCTACGAGCGTCTGTCTGCTACCAATCAGCTGGATAAGCTGACACAGACCCGTGAGGACAAGGGCTACGAGAGCGTTGCCTATCCCAGAACCATCACATTAAGGGGGAAGAAATAAATGAGTATTTTGAAAGACGCGCTGGAATCCGGCAAATTTGGCGTTACCGCCGAAATGGCACCCCCTAAGGGTTACGATTTTTCCGAGCAGATGGAAGCCGCTGAGCTTTTGGCAGGCAAGGTACACGCGGTAAACGTGACCGATATGCAGTCCGCAAGCCTGAAGGCCTCCGGTTTAGGTCTTTGCATCAAGCTGAAGCAGGCCGGTGTGGATCCCATCATTCAGATCACCGGCCGTGACCGCAACCGTATGGCCATTATGGGCGACATCCTTTCCGCTGCCAGCTTTGGCATCGATACGATGTTGGCTCTGACCGGCGACCACCCTGTGGTTGGCGACTGCAAAAACAGCAAGCCTGTTTATGATCTGGATTCTGTTGGCATTCTGAAGATGCTGAGCAAGATGGAAGAAACAAATTGCGACTGCGGCGGCAACGAGATTGCAGGCGGCGCACCCAAGTTCTACAAGGGCGCGGCCGTCACCCCGCTGTACGAGCCCCTGTTCCTGCAGGTCAACAAGCTGCGCCAGAAGGTAGAAAACGGTGCAATGTATGTGCAGACCCAGGGCATCTTTGATCTGGACAGCTTCAAGCGGTTCCTGGAATTCGTGGACAAGGCCGGCATCAAGACCCACATTATGGCCGGTATCATTCCTCTGAAGGCTGCCGGTATGGCAAAGTATATGAACGAGAACGTCCCCGGTATTGCCGTTCCTCAGGATATGATCGACCGTCTGGCCGCTGCCGCCGAAGAAGGCAAGGCAACCGGCGTGAAGGGTCTGCCCGGTAAGCTGGGTATTGAGATGGCTGCTGAAATGATCGCCAAGATCAAGGACGAAAAGCTCTGCGACGGCGTACATATTATGGCCATCGGCGCGGAAAAGAACGTGCCCACCATTTTGGACAAGGCCGGCATTGTTATCTGATAAAAACACCGAGCGTGCTGCAATGTATTGTTGCAGCACGCTCTTTTTATCGATATAGTTGCGTTTGGAAGGCATATGCGTTTGTAGTGGGCTGTCTCAAAATGATTTTGTAGGGTCACCGCTCCTGAGGTGACCGCAACCAACACAGAAAAATAGCACAAATTTCGCGAGAATTACGCAGATTTTGTGCTATTTTTGAGTTTCGGACACCCGGGGACGGGTGTCCCTACGGCGCAATATGAATGGTTTTACCTTAGCGATACAGCCCCGGTTTTTTGCGGAACACCTTCATATTCACTACAGGTAAAATTCATCATTGTTTTCCTGTACACTGCACACAGAACAACCATGCCGCAAAGCCGCACACACGCCCAATGAACCCTTTTTTATGCTATACTGTAAGTGCGGGGAAAGACTGAGGGACGGTTTGTTGCCGTAAGCACGCAATTGCGAACATAGTCCGGCTTCCTTTGAGCACACAAGCTTGTCCATAAGGACGTACGCAAAACTTCATTACTTTCAGAAAGCCACCCCGCTATCTTACAGC
>CAZLLC010000179.1:0-2903 GCA_964560245.1 uncultured Oscillospiraceae bacterium
GTAGGCCTTGCCGATGGTACCATCCGTACCTGCCCACTCATCCCAAACGTGGCTGCCCAGATCCTCGATCCGGTTGGATTTTTTCTGCCAGATCCACAGCAGCTCGTCCAACGCCGATTTCCAGTATGTACGCCGCAGGGTCATCAGAGGAAATTCCTCCTGCAGGTTATAGCGGTTCACCACACCGAATTTTTTCACCGTGTGTGCCGGTGTGCCGTCTGCCCAGCGGGGACGGACCTGCAGCTCCGTATCGTAAAAGCCGTTCTCCAAAATGTCCAGACACGTGGCCCGGTACAGCTCGTCTGCTCTGCTCATAGCTTATGCTCTCTTTCTATATTTTGGTATCGGGAAAGTATTCCCGGACAAAGTCTACATTTTCCACCTGATAGGTTTTGCCGTTCAGGTTTTCCAGACTGCCGGCCTCTGTTTCAAAGCAGAAGGTCAGCTTATAAGAATACAGCGCCTGATAATTCCGGTCAAAGCTTTTATTCAGCTTGCCGTACTTTCCGTCGCCCAGCAGGGGATGACCGGCGTGGGCAAACTGCGCCCGGATCTGATGGGTTCTGCCAGTGATCAGCTTGCACTCCACCAAAGACAGTCCATTCCGGCTGGCAAGAACTCTGTAATCTGTTTGACAGGATTTAGCGCCGGGCTTGGGGGTATCGGTGACGAAGACCCGGTTTTTCTTGGCGTCCTTAAAAAGATAGCCCTTTAAAGAACCGGTTTTCTGCTTTGGTGTGCCTTCTACAATAGCCAAGTACCGCTTGTCCATTTCCCGGTCCTTGATCTTCTGATTCATCACCCGCAGGGCTTCCGCCGTCTTGGCAGCGATCACGATGCCGCCGGTATTACGGTCGATCCGGTTGCACAGCGCCGGGGTAAAGGAATGCTCCACCCGGGGACACCATTCCTTTTTCTGATACAAATAGGCCTGAATATGGTCGATCAGGGTTCTGCCATACTCCGCCCCATCGTGGGGATGAACAGCAATGCCCGGACGCTTATCCACCAAAAGAATATTTTCGTCCTCATAGACAATGCTCAGCTTCGGCGCTGCCACCGTCAAAAAGGCATTATCCTCCCGTGGCGTATCAAAAAATTCATCGTTAATATACAGCTGCAGCACATCACCGGCCTGCAGCCGGGTATCCCGCTCCACCCTGGCGCCGTTGCGCTTGATCCGCTTGATGCGGATATATTTTTGCGCCAGTGACGCCGGCAGCAGCGGCACACTTTTGGCAAGAAAACGGTCTAACCGCTGTCCCGCGTCGTTTGGTCCGATTTGAAATTCTTTCATACCTTGCCCACAGTTTCCTCAAAGTGACGGTCGATCTGCTCTGTAAATTCCATAGCCGGGTTGTAGCCCATCTTCCGCTGACGGTTGTTCATCGCCGCCACCTCCAGGATCACCGCTAAGTTTCTGCCCGGGGTGATGGGGATGGTGTTCATCGGCACCTTGACGCCCAGGATCTCCATATACTGATCTTCCAGCCCTAAACGGTCATAGACCGCCTTGGTGTCCCAGGGCACCACGTTCACCACAAGATCGATGTTGTTCTCACTGCGGACAGCGCCCATACCAAACAGCTTTGCCACATTGATGATACCAATACCCCGCAGCTCCACATAATTGCGGATCAGCTCCGGCGCTGTGCCCACCAGCATATTCTCGGAAACCTTGCGGATATCCACCGCATCATCGGCGATCAGCCGGTGACCGCGCTTGAGCAGCTCAATAGCCGCTTCACTTTTACCCAAACCGCTTTCACCGATCAGCAGCAGACCTTCACCGTAGATCTCCATCAGCACACCGTGTCGTGTGATAGAAGGTGCCAGCGCCATTTTCAAATAGGCAATAACATTGTTGATCACACTGCCGGTGGCCTCCTTGGAGCGCAGCACCGTCACATTGTGCTTCATTGCGATCTGCAGACATTCCTCGTCAATGGGCAGATTTCTTGCCACAAGCATTGCCGGAAATTTATAGGAAAAGATCCGGTCATAGCTGATCATCCGCTCCTCTGCGGAAAGACCTTCCAGATAGCTGACCTCCGCATTGCCCATCACCTGCAAACGCAAGGGCTCAAAGTGCTCCAAATAGCCTGCAAGCTGCAAACCGGGACGGGAAAGATCCTCCACCGTCAGGCGAACAGCTTCGTAATCGGTGGAACGGTATGCGATCTCCAGCTGCAAACACTCTACCATCTTGCTCAGCAGTACACCACTGTTGTCCGGCATCAGCAGTCACCTCTTTCTTTCAAACTTATAGAAATATTATAACGACAGACGGGCGGAATATCAACAATAAAAAACGAATATCCCTTACACAATAGAAATATCAGCATTATTTTCAAAAAACAAAAATTTTTCCTAAAAAACACTTGCTTTTTTCCAATTTGTCTGTTATCATATCTAAGCGTCTAAAAAAAGGCGCGATTTAGTGAGCCATCTACGGATAGGAGGTGCAGAGAATGGCAAAGTGTGATTACTGCGGTAAGGGCGTTACCTTTGGTATTAAGGTTTCCCACTCCCACAGACGTTCCAACCGGGCTTGGAAGCCCAATGTAAAGCGTGTCAAGGCCATTGTGAACGGTACGCCGTGCCACGTGTACGCCTGTACCAGATGCCTGCGTTCCAACAAGGTCGAACGGGCTGTCTGATATATCCGGCAAATAATATTGCGCTGTTGCAATGCAACAGCGCTTTTTATTTTGCCTTTACCGCTCGTAGGGAAGGCATATATGCCTTCCGCAAAGGCTCCCCAAATGGCTCCCCTGCAGGGGAGCTGTCAAATTGCCGATATCCGGCAATTTGACTGAGGGGTGAACAGAGTTATAAGAGAATTTTCGCACCATCGAAAGAGTGTAGGGCGGTGCCTTGGTGCCGCCGCCAAAGCATATTGC
>CAZLLC010000180.1:0-75 GCA_964560245.1 uncultured Oscillospiraceae bacterium
TTTGAAAAAATATTATACACTTTTATAAATTGTCCTTGACAATGGGTACACCGCAGTGTCGGCTGTGCCGACGGA
>CAZLLC010000180.1:175-2883 GCA_964560245.1 uncultured Oscillospiraceae bacterium
TAAAAATTGCCGCACAGCGGCACCATAACTATTCATTTTTCATTCTTCATCATTCGCTTGGAGCCTCTAAAAGTAATGAATAATGAATAGTGAATAATTGATGTGTCGGCTGTGCCGACGGATAAAAATTGCCGCACAGCGGCACCATAACTATTCATTTTTCATTCTTCATCATTCATTATTCATTAAATAATAAGAAAGGAGCCCGGTATGAAACGGATCATATGTATATTTGTTTGCATTGCCCTGATGATTAGCCTGTTTGCGGGCTGCGGCAGCGGCAATGACGACTATACACCCACCGGTGATGGTCTGGGTGAGGTGCAGGCACCGCCCAATGAGGAAGCCCCTACCGATCAGGTGCTGACCCTGACCTATTACAGGGAACAGACGCTGAATCCGCTGAAAACCGCGGATTTTACAAACCGCACCCTGTTTTCCCTTTTGTATCAAGGGCTTTTTGCTGTTGACCGGGACTATAATGTGGAGCCTATGCTGTGCAAAAGCTACCGCATCTCTGAGGATATGAAGACCTATACCTTCTACCTGGAGGAGGCGTTCTTTTCCGACGGCAAAGCGCTGACCGCCCAGGATGTGGTGGACACCCTGAACGCCGCAAAGGAAAGTACCGTTTACAGCGGCCGTTTTCTGCACATCACGGAGGTGAAGCTCTCTGAAGATGGGGGCGTGACGGTCCTGTTGGATACCCCCTATGAAAATCTGCCGATCCTGATGGATATTCCCATTCTGCCCGGTGCGGATCTGGAAAGTGATCGCCCTGCCGGCACAGGCCCTTATGTTTTGGATGAATCCGGCAATACTGCCCGTCTGCGCCGGCGGTCGGACTGGTGGTGCAGTGCGGATACGGTGGTGACTGCTGCTTCTATTACCCTTCTGGAAGCCCAGTCCAATACTCAGATCCGGGATAATTTCCAATTTGATGAGCTGGATCTGGTCTGCGCCGATCCGGGCTCTGATCAGTTTGCCGATTACCGCTGTGACTATGAGCTGTGGAGCTGCGAAAACGGTATTTTCCTGTATTTGGCCTGTTCCAGCGACAGCAAGGTGTTTTCTGATCCCACGGTCCGCGCAGCGCTGACCTACGCGGTAGACCGCGATACACTGGTCAGCCAGTTTTACCGGGGCTATGCCCAGGGTGTCACCTTGCCTGCGTCTGCGGATTTCCCCTACTATAATGAGAATTTGGCTGCCAAGTATGAATTTGACAGCGTGAAATTTGCCTCCAGTGTCAGCCACGCGGATATGGTAGGCGCGGAGGTGGTGTTTTTGGTCAACAGCGCCGACAGTCTGCGTGTTCGGGTCGCCCGTGCCATCGGTGAAATGCTGACGGAATGCGGTCTGAAGGTGACAATGAGCGAGCTGAGCGGCAACGACTACACCTATGCCATCCAAACCCGGCAGTTTGACCTGTATTTGGGCGAAACAGTCCTTTCTCCCAATATGGATCTTACAGCCTTCTTCCACACCTACGGCGCTTTAAGCTATGGCGGTGTGAACGATGTCAGCGCCTATGCGTTGTGTCTGGAATCCCTTGCCAACTACGGCAACTATTACTCCTTATATAAGTATGTGATGGAAAACGGACTGATCTGTCCGGTGTTGTTCCGCAGCTATGCGATCTTCGCCACCCGTGGTGTGATCACGGAGCTGCAGCCTGCCCGGGATAATGTGTTCTGGTACTCCGCAGGCAAAAATATGGAGCAGGCGCTGATCAGAGAATAATAATTCACAATTTTTTCAGAAAAAGTACGCAAAAAGGTCTTGCTTTTTTAAAGGCGCTGGGCTATTATATAGTCTGTTAGCACTCAAGCTAAAAGAGTGCCAAAACTTGTAGATATTTGGCTGGAGAAACCAGCCGGTCTAAATAATTAGTATGATGGAGGCAAAACAATGAAACTCAGACCTATGGCAGATAACATTCTGCTCAAAGCCGCCGAAAATGAGGAGACCACCTCCTCCGGCATTATTTTGGCAACTTCCAGCAAGGAAAAGCCCGCAATTTACGAAGTGGTTTCCGCAGGCCCCGGCACCAAGGATGTGACCGTGACCGTAAAGCCCGGCGATAAAGTGGTGGTTGGCAACTTCGTTGGCAGCGACATCAAGCTGGACGGCGTGGATTACAAATTCGTCAAGCAGGATGACATCCTGGCTGTTGTGACGGACTAAGGGAGGAATTTACTATGGCAAAAATGATCATCTACGGCGAAGAAGCCCGTAAAAAGCTGCAGTCCGGCATCGACCAGCTGGCAGATACCGTGAAGGTTACTTTGGGACCCAAGGGTCGCAATGTGGTGCTGGGCAAGAAGTACGGCGCACCGCTGATCACCAACGACGGCGTGACCATCGCCAAGGAAGTGGAGCTGGAGGACGCTTTTGAAAATATGGGCGCCCAGCTGATCCGTGAGGTGGCTACCAAGACCAATGATGTTGCCGGTGACGGCACCACCACCGCAACCGTGCTGGCACAGGCCATCACCCGTGAGGGTCTGAAGAATCTGTCTGCCGGCGCCAATCCTATGGTGATGCGTAAGGGCATTGAAAAGGCTGTGGAAGCCGCTGTTGCCTCCATTAAGGAGCACTCTGTGCCGGTGAACGGCTCTGAGGATATTGCCCGTGTTGGCACTGTTTCCTCCGGTGATCCTGCCATCGGTCAGCTGATCGCTGAGGCGATGGAGAAGGTGGGCACC
>CAZLLC010000181.1:0-2859 GCA_964560245.1 uncultured Oscillospiraceae bacterium
AGTGACAGACGAAGGGCCTTGCCCGCGATGAGGTATCCGCACCCGCTGCGCCATATAGGAATTCTCCTTTATGAAGCAACGATACTCGGTCAGGCAGTTTGCCTGCCAAGAGCCATCTGCGCCATATTTTTTCTCCCCATCCGCCATCGGCGAATGGGATTTTTTTATTGGCAGTGGCTTTGTCAGGTTTCTTTGCCTGGGCATCCTTTAAAGAACTATGTCATCAGGGAACGGTGTTTAAACCTGTACTGCACCCTTGGCTCCCCTCATAGGGGAGCTGGCAAAAATCGGCACTTCGAAACCGATTTTTGACTGAGGGGTTGTCGTAATAGTTATAGAACACTCCCCCTGTCAGCTTTGCTGACATTCCCCTCAAAGAAGGGGACGAGGATTAACTTCGTGACATTGCATTAAAGGACGCCCCAACATAAAGGAGGTTTTATTATGCAAAAAAGAAAAACGATCTTTGCAACCCGTACCCTTACCTACTGCGCCCTGTTGGCAGCGCTGAGCGTTGTTCTTGCCCGGCTGATCGGGCTGATGCCCAATGCCAGCAGCCGCTTTTCCATCGAGGCTGTGCCGATCTTCCTGGCCGGTATGCTGTTTGGACCGCTGCCCGGCGCTTTGGTGGGCTTCGTGGCGGACTTTGTGGGGTGTCTGTTTTCCCCGTACGGCTACAATCCCATTTTCTGCATCCCGCCTATTCTCTACGGCCTGTTTGGCGGCGTTTTCCGCCATTACCTGTCCAAAAATCATTCCATTCCCCGGCTTTTTGTTGCATTTTTGCCACCGGTGGTTTTTGGATCTTTGCTCTATCAAAGCGCCACACTTTCCTATATGTACTATGACGGTGCTTTCTTTCAGGGCTTTATCTATTATTTGAGCACCCGGGCACTGCAGTTTTCTCTGACCGTGGTGGTGGATACGATCATTATCCGCCTGCTGCTTCAGACCGGGATCTTCAGACGCACGGGTCTGTGGCCCATTGCCGGAAAGGAAGAAAAAATATGACTGTTCAGGAAGCCATTGAATATATCCACTCTGTTTTTTGGAAGGGCAGTGTGCCCGGTTTGGGCAGAACGCAGACGTTGCTTGCCAAAATGGGCAATCCGGAAAAAAAGCTGAAATTTATCCATATCGCCGGTACCAACGGCAAGGGCTCCACTGCGGCAATGACCGCGTCCATCCTGCAAAAAGCCGGTTATAAGACCGGACTTTACACCTCTCCGTACATCTACCGCTTTCACGAACGGATGCAGATCAATGGGGAGCAGATCTCTGACGGGGAGCTGGTAGAGATCACCCAGTACGTAAAGCCCTTGGCTGACTCTATGACCGAAACGCCCACCGAATTTGAGCTGGTGTGCTGCATTGCCTTTGAGTATTTTTACCGCGCCGGCTGCGACATCGTGGTGTTGGAAGTGGGTATGGGCGGCGCGCTGGACGCCACCAATGTGATCGAAGTGCCGGAAGCGGCGGTGATCACCAACATTGGCTTGGATCACACAGAAGTGCTGGGCGATACGGTGGAAAAGATTGCGGAAACCAAAGCCGGTATTTTTAAAGAAAACGGCAATGCTGTTATTTACCGCAGCACCCCGTCGGTAGAAGCGGTGTTTGAGGGCATCTGTCAGCAGAAGAATATCACCCTGAAAAAGGCGGATTTTGACGGCTTAAAGCTGAAAAGCTGTTCCTTGGACGGTCAGGTATTTGACTGCGGTGACCGCAAAGATCTGGTTCTGCCCCTGCTGGGCGACCATCAGCTGCATAATGCGGCGGTAGTACTTTCCGTTGCCGACACGCTGATAGAAAAGGGCTGGAACATCACCGAGCAAAATATTTATGACGGTATCCGGGATGTGCGCTGGCCCGGGCGATTTGACATCGTCAGCCGGGATCCGCTGTTCATTATCGACGGCGGTCACAATCCCCAATGCATCGAAGCGCTGGTGAAGAACATCGGCGATTACCTGAAGGACAGAAAGGTTGTAGCCCTCACCGGCGTGCTGGCAGACAAGGATTACGGCGATATGTATAAGCCGGTAATGCCGCTGGTGGACAGCTTCGTATGCGTCACACCTCCCAACCCCCGGAAGCTGGAAGCTGCCGAGCTTGCCCGGCATCTGACAAATGCCGGCGCTAAGGCTGTTGCCTGCGATACCATCCCGGAGGGCGTGATCAAAGCAATGGAAATTGCCGGAAATGACGGCGCTGTGCTTTGCTTTGGCTCTTTATACTCCATCGGCTCCATCCGCGACGCCCTTTTGGATATCCAAAATCAATAATTTAAAGGACGCGTTGCACGATGAAATGCAATGCGTCCTAAAAATTATACCATAATATTGCGTAGGGACTGTAAAAAAAGCCCCTAAGAAAAAAGCAGGCTGCACCGAAAGGTGCAGCCTGCAACCTTTTATTTTGCGTATTCCACAGCCTTGGTCTCCCGGATCACATTGACCTTGATCTGACCGGGGTATTCCAGCTCTGCTTCGATCTTCTTGGCAATATCCCGGGCCAGCAGGATCATATTGTCCTCAGTGACCTCCTCGGGCTTGACCATAATGCGGACCTCACGGCCTGCCTGAATAGCAAATGCCTTATCCACACCGGGGTAGGAGCCGGTCAGCTCCTCCAGCTTCTGCAGACGGCGGATGTAGTTTTCCACATTCTCACGGCGTGCGCCGGGACGGGCAGCGGAAACGGCATCGGCGGCCTGAACAAGCACAGCCACAACGGTCTTAGGCTCCACATCACCGTGGTGAGCCTCAATGGCGTTGACGATGACGGGATTTTCCTTATACTTACGGGCAAGATCGGCACCCAACTGAACGTGGCTGCCCTCCACCTCGTGGTCAATGG
>CAZLLC010000182.1:0-2335 GCA_964560245.1 uncultured Oscillospiraceae bacterium
ATCCCCCTGTGGATCGAGCAGATCAAGGCCGGCAATCCCATCACCATCACCGAGCCTTCTATGACCCGGTTTATTATGTCCCTGGACGAAGCAGTGGACTTGGTGCTGTTTGCCTTCCAAAACGGTATTTCCGGTGATATTTTGGTGCAAAAAGCGCCTGCCTGCACCATTGAAACTCTGGCAAAAGCCGTTACCGGGCTGTTTGCCCCGGGTCACGAGATCCGTGTGATCGGCATCCGCCACGGTGAGAAGATGTACGAAACACTGCTGACCAACGAAGAATGTGCCGGCGCTATCGATCTGGGCGAGTTTTACCGCGTGCCCTCCGACAAGCGTGATCTGAACTACGACAAGTATTTTAACGAGGGCGACAAAAACCGCAACACCCTGACAGAGTTCAACTCCAGCAACACCGACCTTTTGGATGTGGAGCAGGTGAAAGAAAAGCTTCTTTCTTTGCAGTACATCCGGGAAGAACTGGCAGCCTGGGAGGCAAAATAATGAACATTCTGATTACCGGCGCTGCCGGATTTGTGGGTAAAAACCTGACCGCTGCCCTGCAATGTTTGAAGGACGGCAGGGATCGTACCCGTCCTGATTTGGAAATCGGGCAGCTGTATCTTTACGATATTGACTCCCCCGCTTCCCTTTTGGAGGAAGCCTGCGAAAAGGCGGATTTTGTATTTAATCTGGCAGGCGTAAACCGTCCGCAAAATCCGGAGGAGTTTATGCAGGGCAACTTTGGCTTTGCCTCCAAACTGCTGGACACTCTGAAAAAGTATCATAACACCTGTCCGGTGATGCTCTCCTCCTCTATTCAGGCCACTTTGGTGGGCCGTTATGCCCAGGGCGATTACGGCAAGAGTAAGAAAGCCGGTGAAGAGCTGTTTTTTGACTATGCCGCCGAAACCGGCGCAAAGGTGCTGGTGTACCGCTTCCCCAATCTGTTCGGCAAGTGGTGCCGCCCCAATTACAACAGCGCCGTTGCCACCTTCTGCAACAACATTGCAAATGATCTGCCCATTACCGTCAATGATCCGGCTGTGGAGCTGGAGCTGCTTTACATCGACGATCTGGTGGACGAGATGCTGGACGCTTTGGAGGGCAAAGAGCATCACTGCGAATTTGACGGCGTGCGTACTGTTTTGCAGCCCCAGGGCCGCTACTGCGCCGCGCCCGTGAGCCATCAGGTAACTTTGGGCGCCATCGTGGAGCTGCTGCACAGCTTTAAGGCGCAGCCCCAAACCTTGCTGATGCCGGAAATTCCTGCAGAAAGCTTTGCCAAAAAGCTGTATTCCACCTATCTTTCCTATCTGCCGAAGGAACAGGCGATCTTTGACTTAAAAATGAATGTGGATGCCCGTGGCAGCTTTACAGAGCTTCTGCGGACAGAAAAATGCGGTCAGTTCAGCATCAACATTTCCAAACCCGGCATCACAAAAGGTCAGCACTGGCATCACACCAAGTGGGAATTTTTCATTGTGGTATCCGGTAAGGGTCTGATCCAGCAGCGGCGGATCGGCACTGAGGAAGTGCTGAATTTTGAAGTTTCCGGCGAAAAGATCCAGGCAGTGCATATGCTGCCCGGCTATACCCACAATATCATCAATCTGTCTGATACAGAAGACCTGGTGACGGTTATGTGGGCAAATGAATGCTTTGATCCCAATAAGCCCGATACATTTTTTGAGGTGGTAGAATAATGGATATCAAGCTAAATTATACCGACGTTTCTTTCCAAAATAACGGCAAATTAAAGCTTCTGATCATTGTAGGCACCCGTCCGGAGATCATCCGGCTGGCTGCTGTGATCAACAAATGCCGCCAGTATTTTGACTGTGTACTGGCCCATACCGGTCAGAACTACGACTATAACCTGAACGGTGTATTCTTCCGGGATCTGAAGCTGCAGGATCCGGAGGTCTATATGGACGCTGTGGGTGATGATCTGGGCGCTACCGTGGGCAACATCATCAATTGCTCCTATAAGCTGATGGCGCAGATCAAGCCCGATGCGCTTTTGATTTTAGGCGATACCAATTCCTGCCTGTCTGCCATTGCCGCCAAGCGGCTGCATATCCCCATCTTCCATATGGAAGCGGGCAACCGCTGCAAGGATGAATGCCTGCCGGAGGAAACAAACCGCCGGATCGTGGACATTATCTCCGATGTAAATCTGGCATACTCCGAGCACGCCCGGAAATACCTGCACGAGTGCGGTCTGCCCAAGGAGCGGGTGTACGTCACCGGCTCTCCTATGGCGGAGGTGCTGCAGGGCAATCTTGCCGAAATCGAGCAAAGTGATGTGCACAGCCGTTTAGGACTGTACAAAGGC
>CAZLLC010000182.1:2345-2850 GCA_964560245.1 uncultured Oscillospiraceae bacterium
AACAAAATGGCAGAAAAGTACGATATGCCCATTCTTTATTCCTGCCATCCCCGTTCCCGGAAGCGTTTGGAAGCCACCGGCTTTAAGCTGGATCCCCGGGTGCGTATGAATGAGCCTTTAGGCTTCCACGATTACAACTGCCTGCAGATGAATGCCTTCTGCTGCGTATCCGATTCAGGCACCTTGCCGGAGGAAAGCAGCTTCTTCACCTCTGTAGGCCATCCCTTCCCTGCCGTGTGCAGCCGCACCTCCACGGAGCGTCCGGAAGCACTAGACAAGGCCTGCTTTGTACTGGCCGGCATTGACGAAGGATCCTTGCTGCAGGCAGTAGACACCGCGGTGCAGATGAACCTGAACGGTGACTACGGCATTCCCGTGCCGGACTATGTGGAGAAAAATGTCTCCACCAAGGTGGTCAAGCTGATCCAGTCCTACACCGGCGTGGTGGACAAAATGGTGTGGAGAAAATTCTGAGAAATGAGGTGAGGGTGTGACGGCGGAAAAA
>CAZLLC010000183.1:0-2765 GCA_964560245.1 uncultured Oscillospiraceae bacterium
TTCGCTACGCTCAGCCACCTCCCTCATCAGAGGGAGGCTTAACTTAGTGACATTGGTTCAAGCAACAGCCCCAAATAGTTATTCAATTATTCCGCAAGGAAAAAACTTATTCTGCCCAGGGGGGCAGTTTTTCGAAGCGGTGCTGACCGTTCAGTTCAAACTGCAGGGCGCAGGAAAAGAGCATCGGCGCTGTTTCTTTTGCTCTGGAACCGTATTTATGGTCGCCTACCAGGGGAAAGCCTCTGCTGGAAAACTGGACCCGGATCTGATGGCTTCTGCCGGTATAAAGCCGGATGCGTACCAAAGACTGTGCCCCTTCCGTCAGCCTGCTGAAGCTGAGCCGGGCCTCCTTTACCCCTGAACGCGGCTTCTTGACCACAAATACCTTGTTCTTCCGGCTGTCCTTAAACAGCAGGTCTGTCCACTCCCCCGCATCCGGCGGTGTGCCGTGGACCATTGCCACGTATTCTTTTACAAAGCTGCCCTTTTGGATCTGTCGGGAAAGCTCCGCCGCTGCAGCAGGATTCCGGGCGTAGACCATCACCCCGCCCACATTCTGATCCAACCGGTGGACCGGGTAAAAGCTGCCGCCCAAACAGGCAGCCAACGCCTGGGGCATCTGTTTTTCCGAATCCAGACCCACCGGCTTGACTGCCACCGCAATATCTTTATCCTTATACAAAAGCTCCACAGCGCCGCCTCCTTTTTTAGGTAAGTATAGCAGATTTACGGAAATTGTCAAAGCGCTTGCTTTTATGCGGCACAGTATGCTATAATTCTGCAAAAAAGGAGGGCGTTATATGACCGCAAAAGATTTTCAGAAAAAATCGCCCTTGGCGATCTTTCTGCGATATTTCAAAAACCATAAAAAGCTTTTTATACTGGATATTACCTGTGCCTGTCTGATCGCCGCGGTGGATCTGATCTTCCCGCTGGTTACCCGGAAGGCGCTATACGATCTGCTGCCCAACAACCTGTACGGCACGTTTTTTACCATCATCGGCGCATTGCTGTTATGCTATGTGATCCGCACCTGCCTGAACTACACCGTGGCTTACTACGGGCACACCTTTGGTATTCGTGTGGAAGCGGATGTCCGGGCAGATCTTTTCCGGCATATGCAGACCTTGGGCTTTGATTTTTATGACCGCAACCGCACCGGTCAGCTGATGAGCCGCCTGACCACCGACCTTTTTGAGCTGACGGAGCTGGCGCATCACGGTCCGGAGGATCTGCTGACCTCTGTTGTGACCATTGCAGGCGCATTGGTGGTGATGGCCACCATCCAGTGGCAGCTGGCACTGGTGCTGGGTCTGATGATCCCCATTTTCGTCATAATTGTTATGTCAACCAGAAAAAGAATGGGCACAGCATCTGCCGCCGCCAAGCAAAAGGTCGGTCATATCAACACGCAGATCGAATCCAGCCTGTCCGGTGCCCGTACCTCCAAGGCTTTTGCCAACGAAGAGCTGGAAAACGCCCGTTTTACCAAAGCCAACGATGAATTCAAAACCTCAAAACGGGATTTCTATAAAGCTATGGGTATTTTCCACAGCTCGATGGAATTTTTCCTGTGCAGCCTGAATGTGGTCGTGATCGGTATGGGCGGCTGGTTTATTATGAAAAACGAGATGGATTACCGGGATCTGATCACCTTTACCCTGTACATCTCCTCCTTTATCAATCCTATGCGCAAGCTTGCAAACTTCTCAGAGATGTTTGCCAACGGCTTTGCGGGACTGAAACGCTTTGTGGAACTGATGCGCACAGAGCCCACCCTGCAGGACAAGCCGGATGCCCAGCCCCTGCGAAATGTGCAGGGGGCTATCGATGTGGAAAACGTCTCCTTTGCCTATAATGGCAACCTGGACGTGCTCCGGGATGTAAGCCTGCAGATCGCCCCCGGTGAGACTGTGGCGATCGTAGGCCCCTCCGGCGGCGGCAAGACAACGTTATGTCAACTGATCCCCCGTTTTTATGAGGTATCCAGCGGCAGTATCCGCATTGACGGGCAGGACGTCCGGGATGTGACCCAGCGCTCCATCCACGAGAACATCGGCATCGTGCAGCAGGATGTATTCCTCTTTGCTGACACCATTATGGAAAATATCCGTTACGGCCGACCGGACGCCACCGATCAGGAGGTCATAGAAGCCGCCAAGCGCGCCGAAATTTATGATGACATTCTGGCGATGCCCAAGGGCTTTGAAACCTATGTGGGCGAGCGGGGCGCCCTGCTTTCCGGCGGTCAGAAGCAGCGGGTGGCCATTGCCCGTATCTTCCTGAAAAACCCCCCGATCCTGATTTTGGATGAAGCCACCTCCGCCCTGGACTCCGTCACAGAAGCCAAGATCCAGCGAGCCTTTGACAATTTGGCGAAGGGTCGTACCACCCTGATCATCGCCCACCGGCTTTCCACCATCCGATCTGCCAGCCGGATCATCTCCATTGCGGACGGTGTGATCGCCGAATGCGGCACCCACCGGCAGCTTTTGGAGTCCGGCGGCATCTACGCCGACCTGTACAACACCCAAAACGCCGCAAGTACATAAAGCTTCTCAAAGGCGTACGCGCCAAAGGCTCCCCTTTGAGGGGTAAGCGAAGCGCAGTCGCGGTAGTGAATGACAGCCCGGTGGGCTGTCAGAGCCGCGACCGGGTGCTCCGCAGAGCACTGTCGAGCGAAGCGAGACTGAGGGGTGGAAAACTTCCATAAAACAACTTTTTCACCCTTCCGACCTCGCTTCGCTCGCCCACCTCCCCTGCAG
>CAZLLC010000184.1:0-2717 GCA_964560245.1 uncultured Oscillospiraceae bacterium
ACAGAGCGTAAAATTTCCCCCAAAAGAATCTTGCCAATATTTACTTGACACATACTAAAAATATTTACTGTCATAAATTGCTTGACAAACAAATATTGCTATGCTAAAATACTTTGGCAAACGAAATATAACATTTATTCGGAGTGATACCCAAGTGGCCGAAGGGGCTCCCCTGCTAAGGGAGTAGGCGTCTAAACAGCGCGCGAGGGTTCAAATCCCTCTCACTCCGCCAAAATCGACAATCTTCGACAGAAGCTTGTCGATTTTACTTTTTCACCATTAACTCTTCTGTGAAAGAAAATCGTCGTTTCCAGACATAAGCTGGGGGAGTGTCTTGCCATATAAGATGTGATGCTTCCTGTTGTGATACTCGACATCTTCCTTGCTGATCAAACAGCTTCGTCAGCTATGGATCACAGCCACTCGCTCAGGTCGCTTCTTCTGCCACCGGCAGCGCTCCCCCTCCCTCAAAGAGGGAGGTAAGGACGCATCACTAATTTGTAAAGTTTTAGCTAAAACAGGGTAGTAGGGGGCGATGCCCACATCGGCTCTAATAAAAATGTCTTTTGATTTAATCAGCGTTTAATTTACAGGTGCTTATTATACATTACCTCTTGTTTTTTTCTGATAAAAGGGTTATAATATGCCAAGAAATCTAACAGGAGGTCCTATTATGGCTGTTCGGATCGAAAAAGAAACCATTATCGGTGATGTTTTGGACATTGCGCCCCACAGTGCGCCTTTGTTCTTCGCCATCGGTATGCACTGCCTGGGCTGCCCCTCTTCCCGCGGTGAGACTGTGGAAGAAGCCTGCCAGGTCCACGGTATCGACTGCGACGCATTTTTGGCGCAGCTGAACCATTTTCTGGAAGCATACGAGGCTGACCAGGCCGAAAAGGCGAATTGATCAAACCGGCCTGCCATCCTGATGGATGGCAGGTTTGCTTTAGGTGATAATAATGATAAACAAGTTATCTTCACGGCTTTTAGCCTGCAGTGAATTTATAACACCCGGCGACAAGGTGGCAGATATTGGCTGTGACCACGGCTATTTGGGGATCTATCTGCTCCAAAACGGACTTGCAAGCTACGTTTATGCCGCGGATGTAAATGAAGGTCCCTTGCAAAGCGCCTTGAATAACGCAAAAAAATACGGCATACAGGATCGCATATCCTTTTATCTTTCCGACGGTGTGCAAAATGTTCCCCAAGGCTTTGATACGATGGTATGCGCCGGTATGGGTGCCGATACGATGATCTCTATTCTGGAGGCTGCGCCCTGGCTGAAAAGTAAGTCTTACAAGCTGATCCTGCAGTGCCAGTCCAAGACCCATACACTGCGAAAGTATTTATATGATAACGGCTGGTACATCCGGGAGGAGACGGTTATACGGGACGGGCGGTTTTTGTATACCGTGATGGAAGTTCTTTTTGAACCGGGTCACACTCTGACCCCCGGTAACCGGTACTTCTCCCCTGCCCTTTTAGTCCATCCTGCTGCCGATCTGCCGGCGTACTATGGGCAAGTGCTTTTCCGCCTTCGCAGAGCTGTTGCCGGACAGAAAGAAAACGCAGATCCCGTAATGGTGCAAGCGCTCAGGGAATTAGAAAACGATCCTGCATTACAATTTTTGAAGGAGAAATGATGATGGCTACTGTAAAAGATATTTTGGACTGTGTGCAAAGCTTTGCACCTACATATATGAAAGAAAGCTGGGACAAAGTGGGCTTAAACTGCGGTCATATGAACAGCGAAGTGACCACCGTTCTGATCGCCCTTGATCCTTTCGAAGCCGTTTGCAAAGAAGCAAAAGAAATAGGCGCTCAGCTTCTTGTGACCCATCACGCCCTGTTGTGGGAGCCGGGCTTCATCACCGATGCCACCCCCTCCGGCGCCAATACCCTGTTTTTGATTGAAAACGGCATTGCCCACCTGAACGCCCACACAAATTTAGACTGCACCCCCGGCGGTGTCAACGACCGACTGGCTGAAACACTGGGACTTTCCAACATTTCTGTCGTCTCCCCTTCCGGTACAAACGAACAGGGACAGGATTGGGGCTTGCTACGGCAAGGTGATGTGCAGCAGCAGACTTTGGAACAGTTTTTATCCACCGTTAAAGACAAGCTGGGCTGCAAGGGGCTGCGGTATGTCAGCTGCGGAAAGCCTGTGGAAAAAGTGGCTGTTGGCGGCGGTTCCTGCGGCAATTATATGAAACAGGCCATTGCTGCCGGTTGCGATACCTTTGTCACGGCAGATATTCGCTACAATCAGTTTTGGGACGCACAGGATTTGGGCATCAATCTGATCGATGCCGGACATTTTCACACGGAAAACCCAGTCTGTCAGGTGCTTTGCGCACTTATTCGGAAACATTTTCCCGAACTGAAGGTGGAAATTTCCAAAAATCACACGGATCAAATGAATTTCTTTTGATTGAAGGTTGATTTTTTATAGCAATATATGTTAAAATACATTGAAATTTTTAAATAGCAGAGAGGAAGATCATTATGTCCGGACATTCCAAATGGCATAACATTCAAAAAACCAAGGGCGCGCAGGACGCCAAGCGTGCTGCCGCATTTACCAAGATCGCCAAGGAGCTGATCGTGGCTGTGAAGGAGGGCGGCGGTATCACCGATCCCGCCAACAACTCCCGTTTGGCTACCGTCATCACCAAGGCCAAGGCCGCCAATATGCCCAACGATAACATCAA
>CAZLLC010000185.1:0-2643 GCA_964560245.1 uncultured Oscillospiraceae bacterium
TCAATGGTGCCAACAGCTGCATCAATAGATGCAAACATATCGGAGGTAGATTCGCTGGCCCGGAACCAGGTGCCTGCCCCATGGACAGTCAGCTCTGCCTTGTTCCGGTTCTTTTCTACAGAAAATACGATAAGTGCTTCCGCATTCTCCTCAAAATACCGTGCCAGCTTCATAACCTTTTTCTCGGCATAGGCGTGGACATTCTGGGGCAGCTTGATCTTCTTCTCACTAAACTGAAACTTCATAATCGGTCGCTCCTTTCGTATTTACCGGTTTCCCGGGATTTCTTAATTATATTATGACTCGATTTTCCTTTTTTGACAAGGGGTATCAGTCATCAATTTCTTCCTCATCCTCCAAAAGGACAGTCATAATCATATTATATACATCTTCGGCCTTCGTTTCATAGAGTTTACTCAGCCGCAGCGCCTGACGGCGATCCGGCGCAGTCAGCTCCAGAGTCATCAGATTGCCCTGCTCGTCATCCAGCGCCATGACCACAGAATACTCACCCTGATCAAGAGGAACCACCTGGGTTCTGACAAAGCTGCTGCGATGAAGCTTACGGTTATACTTTGCAACCGCATCTTCTGCACGGTTCTTCACGGTAAATGCCAAAGAGTCTTCGGTAATAGCGCCGGCTTCCCTACCCTTTTCCGTGATCTCATACCGGTCCTCTTCCTGCTTCAGGTGACCGGACGCCACCATCTCCGGAACGGCTGTGCATACATCAAAATAACTCAAGCAATCGTCCTGATAGCACAATTCATAAATATCCTGTACCGTCACCGGGTAATTGACCCGGGCAGTGACGAACAAAATCAAAACCTTCACATCCATCATATTATGGATATAGCCTAATCTTTGCATATAGCTCACCTCGTATATACATTATACAATATAACATCTGACAAATCAAGCACCAACAGGCAGGTAAACGCATAATCTGTCACGAAAGGATGATCCCAATGGATGAGTATTGTTTTTACTGTGCCGGGCATACGCTGGCTAACGACTACGCTGTCCGGTATTTACAAAAAGAAGGCTGCCGGTTTGCATCTGAACCCAATCAGTCTGTGACGCATTTATTACTGCCTGTACCCTCTTTTGATCCTGACGGTCAGATCCGGGGCGGCGGTATGATACAGGAAATTATGTCTGGACTTCCTGAGAAGGTGGGCATCATCGGCGGCAAGCTTCCGTCTATGCCCGGTCACGAGACCGTAGATCTGCTGCAGGACCCGGTCTATGTGGCGCAAAATGCTTACATCACAGCCCACTGCGCCATCCGTATGGTGATGGATAAGCTGCAGATCACGCTCCGGGATTGTAAGGTATTGGTCATCGGCTGGGGGCGCATCGGTAAATGTCTTGCCGCGCTGCTCAAGGGAATGCAGGCCGATGTGACCGTTGCTGCCCGGAAAGAATCAGACCGGGCAATGCTGGGCGCATTAGGCTACAAGACCCAGTCCACCGACGCGCTGTCTCCTGACGGTCATCAGGTGATCCTGAATACCGTGCCGGTGATGGTATTACCGGAAGGTCCCGACTGTTGCCTGAAGATCGATCTTGCGTCTACACGGGGAATTGGCGGTGACGGTGTGATCCACGCCCGTGGCTTACCGGGAAAGGACGCGCCTGAAGCATCCGGAGCGCTCATTGCCCGCAGCATTATTCGATTACTAAATAAGGAGGGTTTCGTTTGAATATCGGTTTTGCAATGTGCGGCTCATTTTGCACCTATGCTTCAGTATTTTCCGTTTTGGAGAATTTAGCCCATACCCATAAGCTGATACCGATCTTCTCCCACAGTGCCGCAACGGTGGACAGTCGATTTGGCACAGCACAGGAGCATACAAACCGGGTTACAGAGCTTTGCTGCAGCAAGCCCCTGACCACCATTGAGCAGGTAGAGCCCATTGGTCCTAAAAAGCTGCTGGATGTTCTTGTTATTGCGCCCTGTACCGGAAACACTTTAGCGAAGCTGTCACACGGTATAGCCGACGGTCCTGTGACGCTTGCCGCGAAAAGTCATCTGCGTAACGGCAGACCGGTGGTTATTGCCGTTTCCACCAACGATGCCCTTTCCGGCGCGGCAGAAAACATTGGCAGACTGCTGGCCCGGAAAAATTACTATTTTGTGCCCTTTGGTCAGGACGATCCGGAGAAAAAGCCCAATTCTATGGTGGCAGATTTTACCCGAATTCCGCAAACCGTGGTACTGGCAGCCGCCGGTAAACAGATTCAGCCTATTCTGCTGCGTTAAAACAATTGACTTTTTTACTGTTTTATGCGAAAATATGGGGGCTATATTATAGATAAAGAGGTTATGAACTATGTTTCAATCCAGAACCCATAACTGCGGTGAGCTGCGTCTTTGCGATGCAGGCAAGACCGTGACCGTAACCGGTTGGATGGAAAATGTCCGTGAAGTCGGCGCAAACTTTGCTTTTATCGTTCTGCGTGACTTCTACGGTACTACACAGGTGGTCGTTGAAACCGAAGATATGATGAACATCATTAAGGGCATCAACAAGGAATCCACCATCTCCGTCACAGGCACTGTCCGTGAACGGGAAAGCAAAAATCCCAAGCTGCCCACCGGCGAGATCGAAGTGGTGCCCCAATCCATTACCGTGCTGG
>CAZLLC010000186.1:0-2631 GCA_964560245.1 uncultured Oscillospiraceae bacterium
CTTTTCCTTCAGCTTGCGCTCGATCGCGAAGCAGCGGGGAGCGGAGAGGTCCTCTAAGTTGATGCCGCCAAAAGATCCGGAGATCAGATGCACAGCGTTAACAAATTCATCAACGTCCTTGCTCTTGACGCAAAGAGGGAAGGCGTCCACATCGCCAAAAGCCTTAAACAGGGCACACTTGCCCTCCATAACGGGCATACCGGCTTCAGGACCAATGTCACCCAGACCCAAAACTGCAGTACCGTCGGTAATAACGGCGCACAGGTTGTGACGGCGGGTCAGCTCGTAGGACTTGTTTACGTCCTTCTGGATCTCCAGACAGGGCTGTGCAACACCGGGGGTGTATGCCAGGCTCAGATCGTCCTTGGTAGCAACAGGTACTTTTGCCACCACTTCGATTTTGCCGCCCCACTCACCGTGCAGGCGCAGAGATTCTTTTGCGTAATCCATAAAATATGTTCCTCCTAAACAGATTGATTATGATATGCAGCCGGCAGAAAATACAGCCGGTGGTATACTTTGGAAGCACCCTTTAGCTAATTCTTCTTGCTACCACCACAAGGCGCCCGTTTTTCAGGGTGTATTCACAGGTGGACAGGGTGATCAGCTTGTCGCCGTATTCGGGAATAACGCCGGTATCATAAAATGCCAGCTCCCGGCAGGTTTCCACAAAATCGTTATAATCCTCCTCATTTTCCGCATCTACAAACCGATGATAGGCAAAGCCCTTGTTCAGGGAAGCTGAGGTTTTGAAAACCGCAAACACCTCATAGGTGTGATGCTCCGTCAGTGTGTCAAATACGATATAAGGGTGGTTTTTGTAAAAGCTCTCAGTGCGATAGTTCATCAGGTCGGCAAACATTGAGCCGTCCTTCATATTGTGACCGTAGATGGTGATATTGTCAGAGGGCGTGTTTACATCACATACATTGCGGGCATAAAGACAGCCGTGGGCGTTGTAGTTGCCGTAAAAGTCCGTATACAGATAGTAGTCCGGATCCTCCGGCGTCTGCATCACCGGGTAATTGATGTCGGTACCTTCGATCTTCAGCCAGCCAACGGTGTGGCTGTTCAGTGCAAATAAGCCTTCGTATTCCGGCAACATCTGCGGCTCAGCGGTTTCCTCCACAGAGGGTTCAGCCTGGTTGACGGTATCGTCCGGGGTGGTCACCGGCTGGGTCGGCACGGCCTGCTGCACCAGATTTGCCAGTTCGTCAAATTGGCTTTGAGATTTTTTGGACTCGTAGTAGTAGTTTGCCAGCATCAGACTGCTGCCAAGAAAGACCGCTGCGAAAACAACGATCAGTACGATCCGCAACCATCGTTTCATACTAATCCCACCTTTAAAAGTATGATACCATTTTATTGTAAGATTGTAAATAGGCATTATCGATAAAAAAATAGCGAAAAGAATAGTTTTCAGTGTTTAAAAAGACTTATTTTAAATATAAGATGAATTGGAATCGTTTTCATAATTTTAAAATGAAATAGTGTACAAAAACAAAGCGGCGTTTTTGTTAAAAATGTGGAAAATTATGAAAACTACAAATTTATGATTGAATTTTTAAAAGATTCATCTTATATTTGTAGCGTGGAGATTGGAATCGTTTCCAATTCCAAATCAGAAGGCTTTTCCGGCATTTGCCGCATAAGCATATAAAAACATTTTTTAGGAGGAAAAACAATGAAAAAGCTGATCGCACTGCTGCTGGCTCTGGTCATGGTTATGGGCCTGGTAGCCTGTGGCGGCAACGGTGATGCGAACACCACCACCGAACCCCCCGTATCCGAAGATGCTGGCAACGAAAACGTTGGCGGCGAAGAGACCACTGAAGCACCCGCTGCTTCCGGTTCCGTCTACTACCTGAACTTCAAGCCGGAGTTCGACGAAGCTCTGCAGCAGCTGGCTGCTGACTACACTGCCGAGACCGGCGTGGAAGTCAAGGTCGTTACTGCCGCTTCCGGCACCTACTCCGACACCCTGAATGCTAGCATTAGTGACGTGACCATCTACAACATCGGCAATATGGCCGGTCTGGCTGACTGGGACGACTATGCCCTGGATCTGACCGATACCGCTATTGCTGCTGAGCTGGCCACCAACGACTTCAACCTCTACAACGAGGCTGGCGAGCTGAAGGCTATCGGCAACTGCTACGAGTCCTTCGGTATCATCGTGAACACCGAACTGCTGGGCCAGGCCGGCTACTCCCTGGAAGACATCTATGATTTCGCAAGCCTGAAGGCTGTTGTTGAAGACATCACTGCCCGCAGCGAAGAGCTGGGCTTCGTGGCCTTCACCTCCGCCGGTCTGGACGGCTCCTCTTCCTGGAGATTCTCCGGTCACCTGGCAACTCTGCCCCTGCACTATGAGGGTGTGGTCTCCTCCGTTGCTTCCATCACTGGCGAGCACCTGGATCTGTTCAAGAACGTTTGGGATCTGTACATCAACAACTCTTCCGCTGACGTGACCAGCCTGTCCACCTCCACCGGTGACGAGTCCACCGCTATGTTTAAGGAAGGCAAGGCTGTCTTCTATCAGAACGGTACTTGGGAATACGCAGGTCTGATCGAAGCCGGTATGACCGACGATCAGCTGGCTATGATCCCCATCTACTGCGGCGCTGAGGG
>CAZLLC010000187.1:0-2581 GCA_964560245.1 uncultured Oscillospiraceae bacterium
CACGCAGCTGAGCTTCCTGCTCTTCGGTCAGATCCTTAACACGGGTGTCAGGGCTGATGCCGGTCAGTTCCAAAACCTTAGCGGCGCGGGTCGGTCCGATGCCATAGATATAAGTCAGTGCTACTTCAATCCGTTTCTCACGGGGAAGGTCAATACCAGAAATACGTGCCATTTTCTTTCAGCACCTCCTATTAGCCTTGTCTTTGCTTATGCTTGGGGTTTTCGCAAATTACCATTACGCGGCCCTTGCGCTTAATGATCTTACACTTTTCGCACATGGGCTTCACGGACGGTCTTACCTTCATACTGTTTAACCTCCAATAGAGATAATTGTGTTACTTACTTCTCCAGGTGATCCGGCCATGGGTCAGATCGTACGGAGACATTTGAACGGTTACCTTGTCACCGGGCAAGATCTTGATAAAGTTCATACGGAGCTTGCCGGAAATGTGGGCCAGAATGGTGTGTCCATTGCCGATATCAACATTGAACATTGCATTCGGCAGCGCATCGGTTACGATGCCCTCAATCTCGATTACGTCGTCTTTTGCCAAGTTTTTTAACCTCCCAGGTCGTTACTTTGCATTTTCTGGTCGATATACGCCAGATCTCTTCGTAATTCGCTGTTGAGCACTTTGTCGCCGTTTCTGATTTTTTCGGCGACTCTGGTCTCAGAGCGAAGGACCTTCCTTGTGTGCTTGCGTTTTTTACGTTTGGGTTTTTCAATCGTGCGGTCTTTACCGTTTGCCAGGGTCAGCCAGATCTCATCTGCTTCAAGCACATAAAACAGCGATCCGCTATCCCGCCCTGCGGTAGAAAGAACCACGTCTGCAATTGTCAAATCCGGTAAATCAGGGTCCATAATCAAAGTCCTTCGGCGACGGTGAGTATTTCCGGCTCCCCGTCGGTGATCAGTACAGTATTTTCATAGTGGGCCGAGAGCTTACCGTCGGCTGTTACCGTCGTCCAGTGATCCTTCAGGATCTGAACATCCGGTGTTCCCACATTGACCATGGGTTCGATAGCCAGTGTGATGCCGGGCAGCAATCTGGGTCCACGGCCGGGTTTGCCAAAATTGGGTACCTCCGGCTCCTCATGGAGCTGCGCGCCTACGCCGTGACCTACGAAAGAACGCACAACTGAAAAACCGTTTGACTCCACATACGTCTGTATGGCGTGGGAGATATCGGACACACGGTGTCCTGTTTTCGCGAAGCGAATACCCTCATAAAAGCTTTGCTTCGTGACATCGATCAGCTTCTGCGCCTGCTGTGATATCTCACCGCAGGGGTAGGTTGCTGCGCAATCGCCATGAAACCCCTGATAGCAGGCACCCACATCTACAGACACGATGTCCCCTTCCTGCAGCGCATAGCCGCCGGGAATTCCGTGGATCACCGTATTGTTTACAGAAATACAGGTGCTTGCAGGGAAGCCGTTATAGTTCAGGAACGACGGTTTTGCGCCCTGACCCACGATAAAATCGTGAACGGCTTTGTCGATTTCTTTTGTGGTTACGCCCGGTCTTACCATTTCCCCTGCCAAAGCACGGGCTGCCGCGGTAATTTTACAAGCCTGACGCATCCGCAAAAGCTCTTGTTCATTCTTGATTGCGATCATAATACTCCTCCGATGGCCGTCAGAATGTCCCTGTTGGTTCCTTCAATGGACTGATTGCCATCCACCAGGCACAGCTTGCCCTGCTTCTGATAATAGTCCTTCAGAACCTCCGTTGTGGCGTGGTAGATCTGCAAACGGTGACGGACCGTTTCCGGTGCGTCATCCTTGCGTGTGATCAGTTCCGCTCCACAACCGTCACAGATACCCTCTGACTTGGGAGGATTCGCGCTGATATGATAACTGACTCCGCATTTGCTGCAGACCCGGCGACCGGTCATCCGACCTTCGATCACATCATCGCTCAGTTCTATGGATACGACGTGGTCGATCCGCACGCCCTTGGCAGTCAGCGCCTCTGCCTGGGCCAGGGTGCGGGGCACCCCGTCCAGGATAAAGCCGTTACCGCAGTCAGGCTGGGATGTCCGCTCCGCTACGATGCTGAGAACCAGCTCGTCGGGAACCAGACTGCCCTCGTCCATATACTGTTTCACTTGTTTGCCCAGGTCGCTGCCCTTTGCGATGGCTTCCCGGAGCATATTGCCGGTGGAGATGGAAGGAATGTGCAGCTGCTGAACCAGCAGTTCTGCCTGGGTTCCCTTTCCCGCGCCCGGCGCACCTAATAAAATCAGGTTCATAAAAGCCTCCGATTAATCCAGGAAGCCCTTATAGTGGCGCATCAGCATCTGAGCTTCCAGAGCCTTCACGGTCTCCAGAGCCACACCAACCACGATGATGATGGAGGTGCCACCGATGGACAGATACTGCAGTTCTTCAACCAGAACGTTGCCCAGCATAGGCAGCATAGCAACCACAGCCAGATAAACAGCGCCAAAGATCAAGATCTTGTTGATAACCTTCTTGATGAACTCAGCGGTGGGCTTGCCGGGACGGAAGCCGGGAATGAAGCCGCCGTTCTTCTTCAGGTTATTGGCGATCTCCACGGGATCATACTGAATGGTGG
>CAZLLC010000188.1:0-2554 GCA_964560245.1 uncultured Oscillospiraceae bacterium
ACAAGGGGAGCTAAGGGTGCTGTGCAATGTTTACACTTTTCCTTAACTTAGTGACGTTGGCCTGTGTGCCGTTCCCTATGGCATATTTTGGATCACAGAGAAAAGCTTTGGGGCAGCAGCTCCGCCAATGTATAGCGCTCGTAGGTATCGTTTGCACCGATAATATAGATGATAAAATCCTGATCGCAAAATTCCCGCATCACCTGACGGCACACGCCGCAAGGGGGAAACGGGCCTGTAATGACCCCATCCTTGCCGCCGCAGATGGCGATGGCTTCAAAATCCCGCTTTCCATCATATACCGCTTTGAAGAAAGCGGTGCGCTCGGCGCAGTTGGTGGGCGAATAGGATGCATTTTCAATATTGCATCCCTGATAAAGGGTGCCGTCCTTGCACAAAAGAGCCGCACCGACCTTATAGCCGGAATAAGGGCTGTAGGCGTGCTGCATAGCTTCCTTTGCCTTTTCCATCAATTGTTCAGGTGTCATAAATATGCTCCTTTCCTTTATAGCCTCCCGAAACGGGAAGCTACAGCTACTTCTTTTCAGTCTTTTCACCCCTCAGTCACGGCAATAGCCGTGACAGCTCCCCTCAAAGGGGAGCTTTTGGGCTGCTGCATCGCACTGCGCAACCCAGCTCCCCTCAAAGGGGAGCTTTTGGGCTGCTACATCGCACTGCGCAACCCGGCTACATCGCACTGCGCAACCCAGCTCCCCTTTGAGGGGAGCTGTCAGCGTAGCTGACTGAGGGGTGACACAGCGGTTATTCCATTTTTATATCCGGCGTAAAACCACATTGTTCCAATGCCATACACACAGCCTGACACACACCATCAAAATTTCGATCTACATCCAAATTGGAAAATCGCAGAATCTTTAATCCAACTGTATGAAAATAAGCCGTCCTGGCATTATCTTTATTCCGTTCTTCCGGTTCATAATGCTGTGAGCCGTCCAACTCAATAATCAACTTTGCTTTTTGGCAAAAGAAGTCTGCTATATAATTGCCAATGATCTCTTGTCTACGAAACCGTGGATGACAATAACGCAAAAACTGATACCATAGCTTCCGTTCTTGTTTTGTCATTTCCTTTCGCAGATACCGGGCATTATTGAGTAATCTGTCATTTCTTGGATGTTTCATTTTTCACCCCTCAGTCACGGCAAGCCGTGACAGCTCCCCTCAAAGGGGAGCTGTTGGTTTACATAACTTCGTCAGCAAAGCTTTGACCCGGGGTGGACAGGTCTACCTTCAGCATTTGCGCCACGGTAGCTGCCACATCGGCAAAGGAATCCCTTGTGCCCAAATTCACCGGCTTGACCTTTTTGCCCAAGATCAGCAGGGGCACATATTCTCTTGTATGGTCTGTGGTGGCAGCATAGCCCGGATCACAGCCGTGGTCGGCGGTGATCATCACCACGTCGTCCCCGTCCAGCTTAGGCAGGAACTGACCCAGCCAGGCGTCAAATTCATTCAGTGCGTTTGCGTAGCCCACCGGGTCACGGCGGTGACCGAACTGCATATCAAAGTCCACCAAATTTACAAAGCAAAGACCGTTAAAATCTGTAGCCGCATAATGGTCTGTATGCTCCATACCGTTGGCGTTGGACTGATTGTAAACGTGCTCCGTCAAGCCAATGCCGGCAAAAATATCGTGGATCTTGCCAACGCCGATACTGGCAAGGCCTGCGTTCTTTACAGCCTCCGGCAGTGTGACCGCAGGGGGCTCCAAAGAAAAGTCGTGCCGGTTGGCAGTGCGCTTGAAGCTGCCGGGCTGACCCACAAAGGGGCGGGCAATGACCCGACCCACGCCGTGCTTGCCCTGCAAAAGCTTCCGGGCAATACGGCAGTACTCATAAAGCTGCTCCGGGGGAACGATGTCCTCGTGAGCCGCGATCTGGAACACCGAGTCGGCAGAGGTATAGACGATCAGGTCACCGGTTTTCATATGCTCAGCGCCGTATTCGTCAATGACCGCCGTGCCGGACCAGGGGGCATTTGCCAAAACGCCCCGACCGGTGGCTTCTGTGAAGGGCTTCAAGATCTCCTCCGGGAAGCCGTCGGGATAGGTGGGCAGCGGATCGGGAGAAACGATGCCTGCGATCTCCCAGTGACCGATGGTGGTATCCTTGCCCATAGATCTTTCCGTCAGACGGGCAACTGCACCGGCAGGCGCAGCTTCCTTAGGCAGACATTGCACACCGTCAATATTACCCAAACCGGCTTTGATCATATTGGGAATATGGAGCTTGCCGGACGCAACGCAGGAGGCCAGCGTATTGACACCCACATCACCGAATTTTTCAGAATCGGGCATAGCGCCGATGCCGAAGGAATCCAGTACGATCAAAAATACCCGTTTCATATTATTTGTTCTCCATAGCAACTGCCACATCCAGTGCGATCTTCATCATCTGGGTAAAGGCAGTCTGACGCTCTTCAGCGGTGGTCTCCACGCCCTTGAGCACATGGTCGGAAATGGTGCAGATGCACAGCGCCCGCTTGCCGTAACGGGCAGCGTTCATATACAGGGCGGCAGCTTCCATTTCCAGCG
>CAZLLC010000189.1:0-2534 GCA_964560245.1 uncultured Oscillospiraceae bacterium
ACGGCTTTGAGGACAACCGGGTCTTTGAAGGCTGTATGCCTGTGGAGGTTATGGGACGGCGCGGACCGGATACCCTGCGGTTTGGACCGTTGAAGCCTGTGGGGCTGACTGACCCGAAAACCGGCAAAGAGCCCTATGCGGTGGTGCAGCTGCGGCAGGATAATGCGGCAAAGAGCGTATTCAATTTGGTGGGCTTCCAAACCCATCTGAAATTTCCGGAGCAGAAGCGGGTCTTTTCAATGATCCCTGCCCTGAAAAATGCGGAATTTGTCCGCTACGGCGTGATGCACCGCAATACCTTCCTGCAATCTCCTAAGCTATTGGACCGGTTCTATGCCGACAGAAGAGATCCTTTGGTTGCCTTTGCCGGACAGATGACCGGCGTGGAGGGCTACGTGGAGAGTGCGGCCTCCGGCTTTTTGGCAGCGGTTGCTATGGCAGCGAAGGTGCAGGGGAAAGAGCCTGTTGAATTTCCGAAAGAAACAGCCATCGGCGCGCTGGGACTGTATGTCAGCGATGAGCGGATCGAGCATTTCCAGCCGATGAATGTGAATTTCAGTATCATTGCACCGCTGACCCAGCGGATCCGGAAAAAGGCCGAAAAGAATTTGGCCATTGCCAACCGGTCTTTGCAAATTATAGATACAATTATTGAAAAAGAAAGAGGGGAAAGCAATGCGGATCATTCTTGACGCAATGGGCGGTGACCACGCCCCGGAAGCACCGGTAATGGGCGCTATTCAGGCAGCTAAGGATTTTAATGCTCAAATTACCCTGGTAGGCCGTGGACAGGAGATTTTGGACACCTTGAAAAACAACGGTATTTCCAATCTTCCCGACGGTGTTCAGGTGGTCAATGCCGATGATGTGGTGGATATGCATGATGACCCGGCAGAGGCTGTCCGTAAAAAGAAAAATTCCTCTATGATGGTGGGTCTGCGGATGCTGTCTGAGGGCGAGGGCGATGCCTTTATCTCCGCGGGCAGTACCGGCGCACTGCTTAGCGGCGCTACCTTGATCGTGAAAAGGGTCAAGGGTGTCCGTCGGGCGGCTATGGGTCCTGCTATGCCCAATAAGTCCGGCGGCAAGACGGTGATTTTGGACTGCGGCGCCAACGCCGAGTGTACACCGGAGTTTTTGCTGCAGTTTGGTCTGATCGGCTCGCTGTATGCCAAAAAGTACTTAGGAGTTGAAAATCCCCGTGTGGGACTGTTAAATATCGGCACCGAGGACACCAAGGGCACACCCTTGCAGAAGGAAGCCTACGGCTTGCTGATGGATGCGGCAGATAAGGGATTGCTGAACTTTACCGGCAATGTGGAAGCCCGGGATGTGCCGCTGGGTGCGGTGGATGTGGTTGTCTGTGACGGCTTTGCCGGCAATGTGCTTCTCAAAGCTATTGAAGGTACTGCCAGCTTTATGGGCAGCCTGGTCAGCAGAATGTTCAAGAAAAACTTTATTACAAAACTGGGCGCCCTGTGCTGTAATTCCGGTGTGAAGAATTTGAAGAAAATGCTGGACTACCGGGAGATCGGCGGCACGCCGTTCCTGGGCATCAGGAAGCCGGTGATCAAAGCCCACGGCGCATCTGACGCGCTGGCATTCCGTAATGCGGTGAAGCAGGCAATGGATGCGGCAAACAGCGATATTTCTCAGGAGCTGGAGCAGTATCTTGCCCAGCTTTCTACGAAGGAGCAGCAGGTATGATCAAGGATTTGGAAACCGCCATCGGCTACCGCTTCCAAAATATCACACTGCTTCAAAATGCCCTGACCCATTCCTCCTATGCCAACGAGCGCTGGCACGACAGCGGGCTGAGCAATGAACGGCTGGAGTTTTTGGGTGATTCCATTTTGGGAATGGTGGTTGCGGAGCATCTGTACCGCAATTATCCCAACCGTCCGGAGGGGGAGCTGACCCGTATGCGTGCGGATATGGTCTGCGAAACCTCCTTGGCGCAGGTGGCGGAAAAGATCCGCTTGGGCGAGCATATACAGCTGGGTCACGGCGAGGAGCAGGGCGGCGGCAGAAAAAGAGCCTCCATTTTGGCAGACGCAGTAGAATCGGTGATCGCCGCCACTTTCCTGGACGGGGGAATGGAGCCTGCAAAGGCCTTTATTACCCGGTTCATCCTGTGCAATGTGCCGGAGCAGAAGCTGCATAATGCCGACTATAAAACGGCATTGCAGGAGCTGGTGCAGCAAAAGAAAAATCAGGTGCTTGCCTATGTGCTGACCGGTGAATCCGGACCGGATCACGATAAGCATTTTCAGGTGCAGGTGCTGCTCAATGACCAGCCCATCGGCGTTGGCAGCGGCACCAGTAAGAAGCGTGCGGAGCAGTCTGCTGCCCGGGATGCTTTGGAAAAACTGCAGAAATAACCGTAAAAATGCGGAATAATGCTTGACTTATGAGCAAAAAACCGCTATAATATCTCAGTCTGCCCGTGCAGACGATCCTTGCTTCCGGCGCGTCCGGAGGCCAAAAGTCCAAAAGGAGGTGCAAACAACATGGCTAAGATCACCGGTAAGTAC
>CAZLLC010000190.1:0-2514 GCA_964560245.1 uncultured Oscillospiraceae bacterium
GGCTGCGGATGATGGGATCGGGCACAAAGCCGATACCGGCTTCATTTTCATAGGGATCGCCGCCTTCCACATACTTCAGGCCTTCGATGATCTCAGCGCCAACAGCAGTAGCCAGACCGGCATTCAGCGCCTGACCCAAATCCTCCTGATTGGTGATCAGGCTTTTCAGAACGCCCACACAGGCAGGCAGGTCACCCAAGGTTTTGACCTTTACGCCGGTAGCGGCATAACTAGTGGGGAAGCAATAGGCAGTATCAGGAAAGGCGATCTGCTTGTCTGAGCCATGCTTTGCAATGGCATCGTTGACAGCGCCCTCCGTCAGACCGGCAACAGCATTGGAACCGGCATAAATTAAATCGGTTAATACGCTCATAGTGATTCCTCCTAAATAAGTTTTATATAAAGCCATACGGCTGAATATACATCGTAAAGGCTTCTCCTTGAGGAGAAGCTGTCACCGAAGGTGACTGATGAGGTGGGCTGTACAAATTCTCAACACTCTGCTCTACTGTTGCAAAATGGTACACACCTCATCCGTCAGCCCATTCGGGCTGACACCTTCTCCTCAAGGAGAAGGCTTTGCGGCCTTCGCCGCTTATTTCTTGTCCTTTTCGGCTTTGCGCTTTTTATACCATCTCTCAAAGCCCATCAGAAAACAAAAGATCCAAAACGGAATAATGTAAGGATCCCATTTGCCAACAATGGAAATAATTACAACACTCGCCAGCAATCCATAAAATATGAAATCACCCAAAACCTTTAGGCATTTTCGTTTATTCATGTTCGTCTCCTTATTCCAGTTTCTGCTTTCAGTCTCTTTTATGTCCATAAATCGCACAGAACAACCACGCATTCCCCCTTTAGGCAAGGGGGGCTTTACTGCATACCTTTCAACAGGTGCTTCTTCAGAACACCGGCAATATAATACACCGTTTCATAGCGGACAAAGGACAGGATGTTTTTGTCCCACAGGAAGGTAAAGGAAGGGGGAAATTCCTCATCACCAAAGTAAAATTTTATTTGCATTGGTAATCCCGGAAATATTTCGATTTCTTCGCAAAGATCCCCAATATCCACCGGTTTTGACCCTAAGTTCTTGCAAATTCTTCTAAATCGGTCAGGGCTTTTATCGATTAATTCCGCCATTTCCGGCGCGGTCATCAGAAGGCCGCTGCCCTGCACTAAAATGCCGGGTAGGCTTGAAACCGGACAAAAATCCCCGCTTGCCTTTGCATCGGGTTTTCCGTCACAAAGCCAATCAAATACGCTCAAGGTTTCGCAAAAATCCGCCGGTTCACCACCCACAGTGACCTGGCCTGTTTTTTTGCAAATCTGTGTGGGTATTCCAAAAAACAGGGTTTCCAGGTATTCTCCCCTGTCGGTCACACCGGGTCTTTGACAGATGATGTTCATATCGTAACTGCAAAACCGCTTCATAGCATTTTGCAGTGTAATTTCGTAGTTAGATACCATTTTCAGGCCAGCCTTTTTTATGACAAAGGATCGTGCCAATCAGCATACCGATACCCCAAATGGCTGCAATTACGGCCATAATATACCAGTAACCTTCTCCCGACGAATACAGTGAGACCGCACCTATAGAAAATAGCACTGTGAGTGTCTGAGTGAAAATAACAAAAATAACAGTTCGTATCCACAGTTTAATCCTTGGATTATTTACTGTCAGTTCAAAAAAGCCTTCCAATATTACTTCACAAATAAATTCTGCAATAAAATCCATAGAATTACCTCGTTTTAAGGCGGATAGGCTTCTCCTTGAGGAGAAGCTGTCACCGAAGGTGACTGATGAGGTGTGCAGCAACAGATTACGATATTTCGCCGCACTAATGCGAATACGAATACACCTCATCCGTCCCGGCTGCGCCGGGCCACCTTCTCCTCAAGGAGAAGGCTTTTTTTCTCAATCAGGAAACAGGTGATCCCAAATATCCTGGCAGACACCGCGATAATTCTTGTTTATATCAGAGTTTGCATAGCGCAAAACGGTCATTCCCTGTGCTTGCAAACAGGCATCACGATCTGCATCTTTTCTCTGCCCATCATCTTCGTAATGTTGGGATCCGTCTAATTCAATTACAATTTTTGATTCTGCAATATAAAAATCAACAATATACTGACCGATTACCTTTTGACGATGGACTGTAACCGGTAATTCTTTCAGAAAGTCATACCATAGATGTCTTTCTTCCTTGGTCATATTTTTACGAAGTGATTTTGCATTGGAAGTAAGTTTCGGATTGTTATAAGGGTTCATATTAACACCTCATCCGTCCCGGCTGCGCCGGGACACCTTCTCCTCAAGGAGAAGGCTTTTCTGCAAAAAAGCAAAGTCCGGGAGGGAGGTAAATACTCCCTCCCGGCTTGCTATAACGGGATACGATATGCGTCGCAGATAAATTTTACGATCAAAATTCATCATTGACTGCTTTACAAATTGTCAATTGTCAATTGTCAACTGTCCATTGTATTACAGATCCAGGTAAGAGTCAGAGT
>CAZLLC010000191.1:0-2500 GCA_964560245.1 uncultured Oscillospiraceae bacterium
GGTGACAGCGCCCACCGCCGCACTGCGTCCGGAATGGTTTACCGACAGGATCATCGCCCCGTCAAAATCCTCCGGGCAGACCGTGCAGGCATAAAGCGCTCCTGCCAAACACTGCGCCGCCGTGTCGCAAACCAGCTGCTCCATCACCAGCCGGGCGTCCTCTTCCTTTTGCGCCCGATATATGGCGCGGCGCAAGCTGTCCGCCAGGGCTTGTGCCTGGGGATAGGCTACGGAAAAGGACACAAGCATAGCGTCGATAGCTTTCTCGAAATGGGCGCAAAGGGGCGTATTGCGATCCTCCAGCGTGGACGCGATGATCTCGGAAAGCACCGCGCCGGACAAAAAGGTCTCCACATTACCGTGGGTCAATGCAACAGTCTGCGCGCCCAAACGGACCGCCAGCTGCCGCTGCATACCCTTGCCGCCGCAAGCCAAGCCCACTGCCACCGCGCCGGGCAGACCGCCGGGTGTGGAGGTGCGGTTTGTAGGTTTTTCCATCGTACCGCAGTATGGCAGACGCAGCGCATCCAGCATCCGGTCATCCTTGCACCGACGCACACGCATTTGGGGGATCTTGGATACCCAGCAATATGACTTTTCCGGATCTCTGGGGAAATGCTGGGCTCTTGCCCACTCCCGGGCAGAAACTTCAATATAGCGCAGATACAGCTCCGGCTTTCCCCGGGTGATGCCCAAAAGCACACCGTTGGACACGAAGGCCGCCACCTGGGTATAGGAAGAACCGGCAGCACAGCCATTGACTAAGTCATACCCCAAAAGACCGTTGGGACCGTAGTCCTCCTGGATCTCCTGCCAGCTTTTACTGTCAATGATCTGCCCCATAGCATCGCCCACCGCCAAGCCCAAAAGACTGCCCCGGCAACCGGAAACCCGCTGATCCATATCCGCACCTCCTTAAATACATTTCATATCTGTATTATTATACCATTTTTCGTAAAAAATAGCAATACTTATATTGAGCATACGCATTGGAAAAGGCTTCTGCTTGAGGAGAAGCTGTCACCGAAGGTGACTGATGCGGTGTGCGGCAGGCAGTTGCTTCTAAAGAAAGCTTTCGGCGAGATCACAGCACGGCAACACCGCATCCCCACCTTCTCCTCAATCAGAAGGCTTTGGGGCTGTCGCACTAAGGTAAAGCCATTCATTTTGAGCCGTAGGGACACCCGTCCCCGGGTGTCCGAAACAAAAAAACAGCACAAGATCTGCGTAATTTCGCAAATTTTGTGCTGTTTTTCTATGTAGGCTGCGGTCACCTCGGGAGAGGTGACCCTACGAAATCATTTTCAGACAGACTCTGTTTCAGTTTGTTGCAAGGGTTTGATCTTCTGCCGGTAGATCCGGGCATAGAGGATCAGCGTCAGGATCAGGCTGACCACCTCTGCGATGGGGAAGGACCACCAGACATTGTGCACATCCCCGGTCAGGCTCAGCAAGTACGCCGTCGGCACCAGCACCACCAGCTGACGGCTGATGGAGGTAATAGAGGAATAAATGCCGTTGCCCAAGGCCTGGAAGCTGGCACCCAAAGCAATACCGGTGGCGGCAATGGGGAAATGCAGACTAACGATCCTGAGGGCGCTGATGCCGATAGCAGCGAAGTCACCGCCTTTTTCGGCATCGCTGAAAATATTCATCAGCTGATCGGGAAATGCCTGAAAAACCGCGAAGCCCAGGATCATAATGGTCATAGCCGCGCCAACGGAGCATTTTAAGGTTTTAATGATCCGCTGGGGTTGGCGGGCGCCGTAATTGAAAGCGATAATAGAAATTGCCGCATTATTGATACCAAACAGGGGCATCAGGAAGAAGCTTTGCAGCTTAAAGTAAATACCAAACACACCGGAAGCCGTTTCGCCAATACCCGGGAAGCTCAGGAATATCTGATTCATACAGAAATTCATCACTGAGCCAATAGCCATCATAATGATGGAGGGGATACCCACAGCCAGTATCTTTTTCATAATATCCGCTTTGGGCTTGAGATAGCGCAGGGCAAACTGCACATCCTTGTTGTACTTCAGGTTGAAGAACACCGCCATAATGCCTGCCACCCACTGACCGATGACCGTAGCCACCGCCGCGCCTGCCACGCCCATGGCGGGGATGCCGAAGCCGCCGAAGATAAACAGCGGGTCCAGAAGGATATTCAGCACCGCGCCGGTGCCCTGGGTGTACAGGGTGTACACCGTTCTGCCGGAGGCCTGCAAAAGCCGCTCGCCCAGCACCTCAACAAAAATGCCCAGGGTGAAAATGCAGCAGATGGCGGTGTAATCGGTGCCGCCCTTGGCGGTCTCCGCGCTGATGGGCTGCATATTATAGTAGGCACCGGCACCGAAAACGCCGAACAGCATGAAGATGGCTACCAGAATGCCGGTGAGCACGATGCCGTTGCCGGCTGCCCGGTTGGCACGCTCCCGGTTCCCCTCGCCCAGAGATTTACTCAGCAGGCTGTTCATACCCACGGCAATGCCGGTGGCAC
>CAZLLC010000192.1:0-2496 GCA_964560245.1 uncultured Oscillospiraceae bacterium
CAGCTCCCCTCAGAGGGGAGCCTTTGGTGCGTACGCCTTTCGATGGTGCGTTAAATAATAATTTACAACATTTAATATGAATGAAAGGGTGCCTTTTGCAGGCACCCTTTGGGTTTATTTATTTGCTTTTTTCCTGGTCAGCAGGATTATGACTGCCGCGGCAGAGAGCACTGCCAGAACGATCAAAAGCAGCAGCATCGTATTGTCGCCGGTGGGGGGCGTAACAGTGGGGGTATTGCTTGTTGTATCAGAAGAACCGCTGCCGGTAGCATTTTCGGTAGACTCCTGTGTGATCTGCTCGGTAGCTTCAACGGTGGGCTCTTCGGTAGGCGCTTCCGTGGGCTTAGCAGTGGTTACTTCCGTGGGTTCTTCGGTGGGCGCTTCGGTAGGCGCTTCTGTGGGCTTCTCAGTAGGTGCATCCGTGGGTGCTTCGGTAGTGGGTTCGGTGGTTTCCTCTACCTGTTCTTCACAGATCAGCGATGCAACGACATAACCGTAGGCATAAGCGCCGCTGGCAAAACCAATATCAGGCTGACCGTTCACCAAACACTCTATGACCTCCGGAATGTAGAAGCCCTCTGCCGGAAGGATGTAAGCAGACAAAAGGTATTCGTTGCCTTCTTCAAAAGCTTCAGGCTCCTCAAGGGTTTCCGTATCCATCCAGCTGATCTCGGTAAAGCTGTAGGCAGCACCATCAGGCGCGGAAACGGTCACATCCTCCGGGGTCAGCCCCGGTGCGATCTGAGCGTACACCTCGATGCTTTCAATGGGCTGCAGATCGCCGGTATAGGTTTGGGCAATAAGGTAGATATAATCCTCGGAAATAAAGCCGGAGGTAGTGGTATCCACGACCTGACCGTTATAGCTGACCACAGCATCTTCGGCAAACTTACTGCCGGCAGCGGGCGTCAGTTCAATGCAATAATGGTAGATGTGTCCTTCTTCAAAAACACCCTCAAAGGGTTCGAAGGCATCTATAGCGCTTTCCATCCAATAAGCTGTGGCGGTATAGGGGGCATCTTCGGGAACAGTCAGACCATCGGCGGAAGCGGTCTGACCGATCTGAACCTGATCGGTACCGGTAAGCTCCACGGTGGATATGACATCTAAAAGGTCGAATTCCAAAGTCACGGTCGATTCGTTGATATAATTGCTGGCAAACTGCTCCTCGCCGTCAACATAGACCACATTCTCGTCATCGAAGGTATAGCCGTCCGTTGCGGTCAGGCAGAGCTCCAGAATATAATAGGCGTGATCTTCGAAAGCGCCTGTAAATTCTATAAATTCACCGGTTTCGCTGTCCCAAAGATACCAAATGCCGGATACGCTGTAGGGCGCGTCCTCGGGAACGGTGATGCCCTCGGTGGTGGCGATCTCGCCTGCTGCAGGCGCGGTCACACCTGTAATATAGGTCTGTGTGATCTTTTTGGAAAGATCGTAGTCCAGATAAATATACATTGTGTTGGAACTGGCGTAGAAAGCATCGCTGACTTCGCCGCCCACGGTGAGGGTGGTTTCTTCGGAGAAGCCATAGCTGGCGCTGGCCTGCACGCAGATATACAGCTGATATACGTCACCGTCGGCAAATACGCCTTCATTAAAATCTTCATAAAAGCCGGTTTCTGTATCATAGTAGGACCAGCGGGCTTCCAATACAGAGTAACGGGCGTTTTGCTCTGCCGTGACAATAGACGCTACCGAAGCGGTATTGCCGGCTGCGACCTCAGGGATGCCGGTAATTGCAACACTGTCCAGCTTTTTGGTGAAGTCATAGTCCCGGTAAAAGCATATGCCCTGACCTGCAAACGCCGGATCTTCCACGGGCATAACAGAGGCGACAGCAAAATCTTCACCATCGTTAATGTTCATAAAAATATACACATTGCCGTTTTCATCGGCATCGGCCCAGCCTGCCCAGTTTTCCGTGACATTGACCGTCAATTCAAGAAAATAGCAGGAGCCTTCTTCAAGGGTGCCTTCAAAAGGCTCATATTCGCCCATATTGTCGGCTGTGGTGTACCGATACCAGCTCCAGGACACACTGTAGTTGGCGCCCTCCGGGACGGTGGCGCTGCCGGTTGCAGCGGTATCACCTACAGCTGCTTGTGTAGGAACGCCGCTGATGTTTAAAATCGTTGAATCTTCTGCTCCGGCTGAAAAACAGACGATGGACAGTAAAAGGATCAATGCGGTAAGGGTCAGAAGATAACGGGGAAAATGCTGTTTTTTCATATACAACGCTCCTGTCTGATTAAATTTTTTGGGGGATAGCTTGTTTACATAATAATGATAACATCCATTAAATGGAATTGCAATGGGATTTTCAATAATTTAATAAAAATTTTTGCCGTGGGAGTGCCAGCGTTTTCATTAATAGAAAAAAGTGTCATTCCGAGCCAGTGCGCACACTGGCGTGGGAATCCGTTTCTAAAAAGGGGGTTACGGATTGCCACACCAGTGACACGGTCACTGGTTCGCAATGACACGGTTAATTTA
>CAZLLC010000193.1:0-2492 GCA_964560245.1 uncultured Oscillospiraceae bacterium
GCGAGTCACCAAAAAGCGAGGATACCTTTTGGTATCCTCGTTTTTTTGTTCGCTGGAGATTCGAAAGATTAAATGCAACGCGGACGAGCGTTGCTCGCGAGGGCTCGACCGAGCGAAACATTAATCTTTGCCATCGGCAAAGATGTGAACGGATCTCATAGCGAGTCACCAAAAAGCGAGGATACCTTTTGGTATCCTCGTTTTTTTGTTCGCTGAAGATTTGAAACAATAACCCCTGAGGCTTAAAAGCCTTCAAACTCGTCCATATCATATTTCTGCAACGCCTGCATATAAAGCTGGTAATCAATATCAATGATGTTGGTAAAATAATGATTGCGGCAGATTACTCCGTCCACAGACCACTCTATATAATAGAACTCTTTTTCGTTTTCCGCAATTGCTAAGCTGTCCGGCTGCATAATGCCATCGGCAGGTACTATGCAAGTACCCGACAGCACAACCATATTATCCGAAAACCGTCTGACTGTGTAATCAAGCTGCTTATCATAGGGTGTGTCGTTCACTGCCATCAATCTGCATTTGCCATTTTCCGGCTCATCAAACATCAGGCACACCGGCTGCTGGGAACGCTTGATATAGTGGTATGCCAATTTTCGATTATAGTAATAATCTATCACTGCATCGGAAACCTGGGGCCAACCGTCCAGCAAATTCCACCAAATGATACCGGTGCGTTTCCACTTTCCGATGCGGAATTTTTCAATAAAATACTTCTTGGCTTCTGCCTGGGAAATCTGGCTTTGGCGGACAAAATCGGAGAAATTTTTCTCTGCCTTGCCAAACAGGGTGACCACCTGATCGTAGGCCAGCTTGATCCGGTAGGCATAGGGCGCATTGGACTCCAGCTCCGGGCTTGCCGCATGTACCAGATATTCATCGGTGGGCACACCGTCTTCCCGGAAGATCTTTTCCGGATTCTGCAAAAAGCTATGCAGTGATCGGGGTGACGGGAAGCCGTGGTAGCCTGTTTCACTGGCAAAATGGCAGAAGGTATCCTTGTAATACGGACCTTTAAAGTAATCCCGCGGTCCCCACAGGTGTTCCTCAGGCATCAAGCCCTCTCCACGGAAAGCGGGCGTGCTGATATAGGGGGAGCTGGGCAGATAAGGTCTTGCATAATCGTGCTGCTCCACGCAGTGTTTCAGCACATTTCTGGTCAGGCTGTTGATGTTGGGATCCAGTTTAGCAGAACGCATTTCCTGATCACATTCGTTGTCACCTGCCCAAAGCGCCAGAGACGGATGGTTGCGCAGCCGTTTGATCTGATGTACCGCTTCTTCCTCCAGCCTTTTGGCAAACGCCGGCTCGTTGGGATAGATGCCGCAGCCCATAGCAAAATCCTGCCACACTAAAATGCCTTTTCGGTCACAGTAATCAAAAAACGCATCACTTTCATAGACATTGCCGCCCCAGCACCGGACCATATTGCAGCCAATGTCGTCCAATAGTTCCAGGGCCTTCGGCAGGCGTGCTTCATCATTGCAATGCATTGCATCCATCGGTACCCAGTTGGTACCCAAAATGAAGATCTTTTTGCCATTGACACGGAAGCAGAATTCACCGCTGCCTTCGGCATCTGTGATCTCCGTGCGTTCCAATTCCACGGTGCGAATACCGTAGGCAAATGTATGGGTATCGCAGACCTCTCCGTTACGCAGAAGTGTTACAGTAATATCGTACAGGTTTTGTGCGCCTGCGTTTTTCGGCCACCACAGCTTGCACTGGGGGATTTCAAAATACAGCTTGGTAGCGGTATGCCACAATCTTTGCTCTACCGCAAAGCGACTATTTCCGCACACGCCCTCGACCCGCACCTGATAATCCTGGGCGAACACGCCGCTTAAATTCGTATGGATAAAGCACCGCAGGAAAGCCAATTTTTCCCCATCGGCACAGTCTTTTACCTCGTGGGTAAGCAGATACACCTGCTCAATAGTGTCTTGCCTTTCTTCCAGCAGCTTGACCTCTTTCCACAAGCCTGCCGATACGATCCGGGGCATAATATCCCACCCGAACATATGGACCGCTTTTCTGACGTATAAGCCGGGGTAATTGTATTTCAGCGCATAGGATATGGCCGGAGGCGTGAACTTCCGTGCCTCCAGCATTGTGGGCTTGATATGTACTACCACTTCGTTTTCCCCAATGCGCAGATTGTTATCCACATCATAGGAAATAAACATATTATCCGTGGATTTCACAAGCTGTCCGTTTATATAGATATCCGAAAAGGTGTCGATGCCCTCAAACCGGAGATACTGTTTTTCGTTCCGGATATTCACCTTCGTAAAATACCAAACATAAACATCCTCTAATTTCTGGGCATCCAGCGTATTGGTGCTAAAATACAGGTCATCCAGTTTTCCTGCCTGCATCAGCTCCTTTTCCAGACAGCCGGGAACTGATGCCGGCATCGTATCAAAACCGGACTGCTCAATATCCCGGATCGTACAAAGCTGCTTTTGGCAAGC
>CAZLLC010000194.1:0-2434 GCA_964560245.1 uncultured Oscillospiraceae bacterium
TTACAGTCTCCGCTACCGGCAAAGGCCTGACTTACCAGTGGCAGTACCGTACATCCTCCTCCGGAAGCTGGAAGAATATATCTGTCGCAAGCGGCAAGACTGCCAATTATTCCATGACTGCAGCCGCACGCCACAACGGCTACCAATACCGCTGCAAGATCACCGATTCGGCTGGAAATGTGATCTATTCCGATATTGTCAAATTGACTGTTAAAAAATAACAAATCGCCCACCGGCTTGCCGGTGGGCGGGGTATATATTTTGATATTATGCCGGTAAATTATTGTTTAGCATAACAAAGGCTCCCCTGTAGGGGAGCTGTCATATTGCCGACTTTAGGCAATATGACTGAGGGGTTAACGGAAACATAATAATGCAAAATGATACCTCTGTAAACCCCTCCGCCCAGTGTGCGCACTGGGCACCTCCCCTACAGGGGAGGCATTGGTTTCTGCGCTAAATTCTGATTTATCTGAACGGTATATTAGAAAAATCAGGCTCCCAATTTGGGAGCCTGAAATGTTTATTACTTTTTCAGTACGGTCAGCAGGTCTGCCAGCTTTTCCAGGGGCAGGCTCTTGCTGCGGCGGTCCATCTCACGAAGTGCCCGGCGCATATTATCGCACCATTGATGGGCAGTGCCGTCACCCAGGGCGGCGGTGATATAAGGACAGGCGGGTATGCGGCTTTTACCGAAGCGCCGTGCAAAGCTTTGCTCCACGCCCAGCGCCAGGGCATAGGGCGCAAGGTTGTGAAAATATTCCGGATCAGTGGTTTGAATACGCTTAAGTTCGTCCTTGGAAACAGTTATCAGATAGCGGCGCAACCCCAGGATCTGAGAGAGATCCTGCCGACCGGCGTCTGTACGGCGTCCGCCGAAGAAGGCCATCAGACCTGCCAGCCATTGGCTGAGCAGCACCGTCACCGCAATGCTGAACTGACCGGCTATGGCACCCAAGCCCAGCCACAGCAGAGAAAACAGCAGTCCCGTATAGGTGCTTTTGCCCTTGCGCAGAAACAGCTCCCGAAATGTGCCCTGCATAAACCAACCCATAAACAGGGAAATGGCGGCAATTACGATCATCCAAAAGCCCTGCAACGCGGAATCCTGGCTCATGGCAATACCGAAGGATACACCGCCAAACAGGGCGATCAGGGCAGCCAGCGCCCGGAAGATCCGGGGATTGCCGGAGCGGTGCTGCATCAGCGGCTGCAGATTGGGGGATGTTTTGGCGATCTCCTTGACCAGATTCGCGTAGCGCAGACCGGAGGTATCCACCGCATCCTTTTTGCCAAACAGATTTTTAAAGCAGCGCTGCTCAAAGGATGTGCGCTCGTTGCCCATATCCATTCTTTTGTACAGCACTACACGGTTTTTGTGGACCTGCATTTGGATATAACCCAATTGCGCCCAGGAAAAGACCATCAGTGAAAGGTCTGCTGTGCCCAGGGTCATAACTGCCCCAAGCTGACCGGCACTGACGCCCTCCGGGGCAGTGACGCTCAGCCGCCGCCGTGGGGGCAGGCAGCGCAAAAACAGCAGCCAGTAAAGCAACGCCACTGCGGCGCAGATGCCCATTGCGATATCGTCTGCATCGGATTCATAAAATACCAAAGGCGCGTTAGGGAAAAGCGCCGGATCGACTGTCAGGGTCATTGTCAGGGTTTCGTGGTCCTTCAGCTCTGTGGTGGAGCTGCCGGACACAGACAGACCGTTGGCAGAATAAATCAGATCCTTTTCAATGTTGGACTGATGATAACCGCTGGAAAAAGCCGGCTTGGCGGTGATCTCACCGGGCATAGTGACGGAAAAATCCAGCAGGGAAACGGTGTGCGCAAAACCGGAAAGCAGAGGAAGCTGCAATTCTGGCTGACCGGCAGCATCAGAATGGATCACATCCGGCAGGGTGTACTGGATGGTGACTGTGAATTCGCCTACCATATTCCCCAGTATACCGGAAAGGTCGATATGCTGCGCCTGCTCCGTCCGGGTGGTTCGCGCCCGGCTGCCGTTAACGGAAATGCCTGTGGCATCCAAAGGTACCGGAAACAGAAGCTCCCCACTGTTTTCCTCCAGATGCAAGGTGGCGCTGACTGTTACCTGGCAGCTTTCGTTTTGGTTGACTGTGGCGTACACATTGATTTTGGAGGCGTAGTTGGCGCCCATGGCGGGGAGGGACAAGCCGATGATCAGCATCAGACAGATGGCGCATATTATAAACCGGCGCATATAAAAGCCTCCTTTCTCTTTCTTGCTCCTATAGTACCACAGCCGATTTTGAAAAGCAATCATAAAAACAAACAGGGCGTGTTTGGGTATGTGTCAAGTAAATATTGGCAAGATTCTTTTGGGGGAAATTTTACGCTCTGTGTTAAGTCTGTAAAGTAGTCGTCACTGCGGTAGCGGCATACAAGGGTAAAAAGGGTATGCTTC
>CAZLLC010000195.1:0-2402 GCA_964560245.1 uncultured Oscillospiraceae bacterium
GCTCGACGCCGGCCTGTATCCTTACACCAAGCGTTATCTCGGCAATTTCGACAGCCATTTCTCCACCATCGGTCTGATCGGTATGAACGAAGTGGGTCTGAACGCCAAGTGGCTCCGGGCAGACCTGACCGATCCCAAGGTTCAGGAATTTGCCAAGGAAGTGCTGGATCATATGCGGGAGCGGCTTTCCGACTATCAGGAGCTGTACGGCGACCTGTACAACCTGGAAGCAACCCCTGCCGAGTCCACCACCTACCGCTTCGCAAAGCACGACAAGGCACATTATCCCGACATTATCACTGCCAACGAAAATGGCACGCCCTACTACACCAACTCCTCCCACCTGCCTGTGGGCTACACCGAGGACATCTTTACCGCTCTGGAAATTCAGGACGAGCTGCAGACCCGGTACACCTCCGGCACTGTGTTCCACGCCTTCCTGGGTGAAAAGCTGCCGGACTGGAAGGCTGCCGCCGCACTGGTGCGGAAGATCGCTGAAAACCACAAGCTGCCTTACTATACCATGTCCCCCACCTATTCCGTCTGCCCGGATCACGGCTATCTGACCGGCGAACAGTTCTCCTGCCCCCACTGCGGCAAAAAAACTGAGGTCTACAGCCGGATCACCGGCTACTATCGCCCGGTGCAGAACTGGAACGACGGCAAGACCCAGGAATACAATGACCGGAAGGTCTACAATGTTGGCACCTCCGTGCTGAAAAAGCAGGCACCTGCCCCCGTGGCGGAAGTAAAGGAGGAAGCCCCTGCACAGACCGCTCAGGTAAATGGCAAGGCCATCCTGTTCTCCCGTGTAACCTGCCCCAACTGCCGTGTAGCGGAAGCACAGCTTTCCAAGGCCGGCATTGCCTTTGAAAAAGTGATCGCCGACGAAGATCTGGAGCTGTGCCGAAAGTTCGGCATCAAGGGCGCACCCACGCTGGTCATCACCGACGGTACACAGTATAGCAGCTACTACTCTGTTCCTGAGATTAAAAAATATATTGCAAGCCTGTAACTCTCAAATAAAACAGCCGGGCAACGACCCGGCTGTTTTTGTAGGCTTATGCATATACGAATTGACAATTGAAAATTGACAATGGACAATGAAGGTATCGGCTTCGCCGATTGATTTAAATATTCCCGAAGGGAATACCATAATTGTCAATTGTCCATTATCCATTGTCCATTTATTAGAAAGGACAATATATTTATGTATGATATGATCATCGTCGGTGGAGGACCTGCGGGTCTGACTGCCGCCATTTACGGACTGCGGGCCGGCAAGACTGTTTTGGTCATCGAAAAAAACGGCTTCGGCGGTCAGATCGCCTTCTCCCCCAAGGTGGAAAACATCCCCGGCACCCGGACAGTCAGCGGCGCGGAATTTGCGGACAGGCTGGTCGCCCACGCAATGGATCTGGGCGCTGAAGTGGAACTGGAAAAGGTTCTGTCCGTTGAAAAAAACGGTGATATCTTCACCGTCTGCACAGAAGAGGAAGGCGCCTATCAGGCAAGGACTGTGATCTTAGCTGTGGGTGTAAAGCACCGTACCCTGGGGCTGCCCGGTGAAAGCGCGCTGATCGGCAGCGGCATTTCCTTCTGCGCTGTTTGTGACGGCGCATTTTATACCGGTCAGGAGGTTGCGATGATCGGCGGCGGCAATTCTGCCCTGCAGGAAGCGCTGCTGCTCAGCGAAGTGTGCAATAAGGTCACCGTCGTTCAAAACCTGGCATTTCTCACCGGTGAGCAAAAGCTGGCAGATGCCTTAGCAGAAAAGGACAACGTGGAAATTATTTACAGCACGGTCGTTTCCGGTTACCGCACAGAAAACGGTACACTCACCGGCATTTCTCTGCACAACGATGCTACCGGCACCGACAGTGAGCTTTCCGTAGACGGCGTATTTTTAGCCGTGGGGCTGATGCCGGAAAATGAGGCCTTTGCAGAATGGGCTTCCCTGACTGAGCAAGGCTATTTCGATGCTTCGGAGGACTGCGCCACCAAAACCCCGGGTCTGTTCGTTGCCGGTGACTGCCGTAAAAAGACCATCCGTCAGGTGGTCACCGCCGCCGGTGACGGTGCCGTTGCCGCAATGGCCGCCTGCCGCTATTTGGATTAACTTCATACAACACGCAGAGGGCATCTCATCCGAGATGCCCTCTGTATCTTTTGCTGTAAATTATTGTTTACTTATCTTGGCCCCCCGCTTGTGAGGGTAAGCGAAGCGCAGTCGCGGTAGTAAATGACAGCCCGGTGGGCTGCCATTCACTACCGCGACCGTATCGCCCGCAGGCGATTGGCAGCCAAGGTGACTGTGGGAGTTTCTCGCCCATAAGTGCAAAATGTTAAAAGCTTGTGTCTTCCTGAGGAGCGCAGCGACGAAGGATCTTCGCAGTGCATAA
>CAZLLC010000196.1:0-2360 GCA_964560245.1 uncultured Oscillospiraceae bacterium
ATTACGGCGCTTTGCTCTTTTGGCGCACTGTTTATCATCGCAAAGTTTATCGGTCACAAGCAAATCGCCCAGTTGGATTTCTTTGACTATATCACAGGTATTACCATCGGCTCTATCGCGGCAGAAATGGCTACCGAGTTGGAGGAGCCCTGGAAGCCGCTGACAGCTATGGTCATCTACGGAGGTGTGTCCTGGCTTTTAAGTGTTCTGGCCAACAAGTATCCCAGAATGCGCAAATACCTGAACGGCACGCCTACCATCCTGATGGATCACGGCAAACTGCTGCGGGAGAATTTCAAGAAGGCAAAGCTGGATCTAAGTGAATTTATGGTTATGTGCAGGCAACAGGGATACTTCGATTTATCGAGCATCGAAACCGCCGTGTATGAATACACCGGCAGGCTGACGATCCTTCCGGTCAGCAGTCAGCGTCCTGCTACACCCAATGATATGAACCTTTCCCCGGAGCAGGAGCTGCTTTTCACAGAGCTCATTATGGATGGCCGTATCCTGGAGGGCAATCTGAAGCGGATGGGACTTGACCGGCAATGGCTGGATAAGCAGTTAAAGCAGCATCAGATCCACTCACCGAAGGAGGTCTTTCTGGCTGTTTGTGACCGGAATCTCAAATTTGTTGTTTATAAAAACAGTCACAGTAATCGATAAAAACACGGGCACCGCTTCCAGAAAAGGGTGCCCGTGTCTTGCTTTGGAGCTGTCATTTGGAGTTGGATTTGTTCGCGATGCTTTGGCAGATCCCTCTGCGTGTCCCGATCGTAAGCAACGTATCCCCCAACTGTGTAAAGGTCACGCCCAGCAAATTCACTTCATCCACCGTCAGATTACAGGCAATCGCATTGGCGATCGCGGTGATGGAAGCTGTCAGTTCACAGGAATTCATAGTATGCTCACCTCTATATCAGAATATGCTTCCTGTCTTTTTTTGAGCGTGCATAGCGAAGGCGCGTCCTTGTCATTTCTTTATCCGTTGTGGGAATATACTTGTACATATCATAGTGTTGCGGAGGAATCCTATATGAACCGATCCATTTCCTATTGGCAAGTCGCAGGCTTTTTATTTACATCCATAATGGGGACTTTTCTTCACTTTCTCTTTGACCTGAGCGGTCAAAATGTTGTCGCCGCCCTGTTTTCCGCAGTAAACGAATCGATCTGGGAGCATATGAAGCTGATCTATTATCCTATGCTTTTGTTTGCGTTGGCAGAATACCGCTTTGGGGGACAGGCGCTCAAGCACTTCTGGTGTGTAAAGCTGGCAGGTATGGGGCTTGCTTTGTACCTGATCCCCACACTTTATTACACCTACACCGGCATCTTTGGTGCATCGGTAGATTGGCTGAACATTGCGATCTTTTACCTTGCCGCAGGCGCTGCCTATTGGCTGGAAAATAAGCTTTTTCAGAAAGAATTCGCCTGCCGTATGAACGCCCGTGTTGCTGTCTTCCTGATCGCTATGATCGGCATTGTCTTTACTGTCTGGACATTCTATCCGCCTGAGATTCCATTTTTCAAAGATCCCATAACAGGAAGCTACGGTTTTCAGAGGTGATCAGGCAGCAACCGGCGGCGTTCCTCTTGCCTACCCAATGAGCTGCGCTCGTCCTTCTCCTGACCCGGAGGTGGTTTAGCAAGCATAGCAAGAGGGGTGCTGCAAATTGAACTGCAACCCCCCTAAAAATATTTTTTCTAAATTATTGTTTATATCACCAGTATGCGCCGCTGGTGCATAGCTTCTCCCGGGGAGAAGCTGGCTGCCCGCAGGGCAGACTGATGAGGAATGCGGGCAGAAAATTGCGGATTTGTACGCAAAAACAGACATTTTCTAAATTTTCAGATGTCGCCGTTCCTCATCCGCCCCTTCGGGGCACTTTCTCCCCGGGAGAAGGTATTTTTGCTGCTCTAAATTCTAATTTAGCAGATTCGTTTATAACGATTTAGATGTTACGGCGCACGACCCGTTCTTTCGGTAATTTATTGAATTATGCAACAGTCCCCAAAATTTAATAATTGGTTCAATTGTTACTTCAGGGAAAATTTATGCCTTCCGAATTTTTATGTTGGTACTTGTAAGTTCCATCCTTTTATGATAGAATACTTCCGATTAAAATGGAAAATATGTGCTTTGGAGGAAATTATGCGATTGAGCTTTCCGCCTTAGTCCTCCTGCTGTGTATATTACAACTATAACGGAGGATATGTTATGTCAACCTTAATTGAAGAGATCAGCCGGCGCAGAACCTTTGCCATCATCTCCCACCCGGACGCCGGTAAAACCACTTTAACTGAAAAATTTCTGCTCTACGGCGGCGCTATTGCCCAGGCAGGCGTTGTCAAGGGCA
>CAZLLC010000197.1:0-2320 GCA_964560245.1 uncultured Oscillospiraceae bacterium
ATTGATCACCGGCAGCACTTCCAGACCGGCATCAGTAGCCAAAAAGGTATTGGCAAGGGTCTGTGCCTCCACGCCCTGACTGGCATCCACCACCAGCACCGCGCCTTCGCAGGCTGCCAGGGAACGGCTGACCTCATAGTTGAAGTCCACGTGACCCGGTGTATCGATCAGGTTCAGGGCATAGGTTTCCCCATCATCGGCGTGATAGGTCAGCTGTACGGCACGGGCCTTGATGGTGATACCCCGTTCCCGTTCCAGATCCATAGAGTCCAGGATCTGATCCTCCATCTCCCGACGGTCGATGGCATTACATTCCTCCAGCAAACGGTCCGCCAAAGTGGATTTGCCGTGGTCAATATGGGCAATAATAGAAAAATTTCTGATTTTGGAAAGCTCTGTCATAAGGTGTTACCTCGTTATAAAATGTAAACACAAGGCAGCCGACACTGCCCCTTTTATCGTTATGTCATTATAACGGATTTTTGTAAGAATGTAAACTGTATGTTTTTAAAAATTCCGGCAATACTGTGATTATCGGCGACAAAAACCGCCTGAAGCCGATATTTTTGAAAAATATTATGGAAAATACCTTGTCAAATGGGATTTTTCGGGCTATAGTTTATCAGCGAGAAAGAAAAAGAGGGGGATATTGTATGAGCACAACGAAAAAACCCACCAAAACCACCGAGGAGCTTCAAGCCGCCCTGCAGGAGCTGATCGCCCAGGGACGGAAGGACGGTATGGTCCCTATGGCAGACCTGAATGCGCTGCTGGAGAAGATGGATCTGACCACCGAAAAGATCGAGGAGATCTACGACAAGTTTGAAGCAATGAACATTCAGCTTGTAGGCGCTGAGCTGGAACTGGAGCTGGGCGACGATGTGGATCTGGTGATGGATGATGACCTGGTCGATGATATGGAGCTGGTCAATCTGGATGAAGAAGAGCTGGTGGATCCGGTGGATCTGGCAGCGGAGTACAATCTGGACGACCCGGTGCGTATGTACCTGAAGGAGATCGGTCAGATCAAGCTGCTGACCGCGGAAGAAGAAGTAGAGCTGGCAAAGAAGATCGCCGAGGGCGACCAGAACGCCAAAAGCAAGCTGACAGAAGCCAACCTGCGTTTGGTGGTTTCTATCGCCAAAAAATATTCCGGCAGAGGTCTGCACATTCTGGATCTGATTCAGGAAGGCAACACCGGCCTGATCCGTGCCGTGGATAAATTCGACTGGACAAAGGGAAATAAATTCTCTACATATGCCACCTGGTGGATCCGGCAGGCCATTACCCGTGCCATTGCCGATCAGGCACGGACCATCCGTGTGCCGGTGCATATGGTGGAGGTCATCAACAAGGCTACCCGCTGCAACCGGAAGCTGGTGCAGGAATTGGGTCGTGAGCCTACTGTGGAGGAGATCGCCGCAGAATTGGGTCTGCCTGTAGAGAAGATCATCGAGGCAAACCGTACCGCTGCCGACACCCTGAGCCTGGACACCCCGGTGGGTGACGAGGAGGATACCTCCATCGGCTCTTTCGTGGAGGACGAGCGTACCCCCGGTCCTGCCGACGCCACCTCCAATGCTTTGCTTGCCGAAGCCCTGAAGGAGATCCTGGACACCCTGACAGAACGGGAAGCGGAGGTGCTGCGTATGCGCTTCGGTATGTACGACGGACGGACCCACACTCTGGAGGAGGTGGGACAGAGCTTCGGTGTCACCCGTGAGCGTATCCGTCAGATCGAAAACAAAGCCATCCGCAAGCTGCGTCATCCCAGCCGGGCGAAGAAGATCAAGGACTTCTACTGCTGACGCAGCGGTTGACAGCTGACAGTTGACAGTTGACAGCTGACAGTTAAGGCAAGCCAATAAATTGGGGGCTGCCTTTCTAAGGGAAAAACATTCATTGTGAATACAGACACCCGTCCCCGGGTGACCAAAAAAATCGGCACTTTTCGTGCCGATTTTTGTATTTATCGGACACCGCTTACGGCGGTGTCTACGATTAACCTCTAAATCAGAATTTACTTGACGAATCTTCGATAGAACCCTTGCCCCCCGCATTTATGAGGGGGGTGCCCGAAGGGCGGGGGGAGAAAACAAAATATCAACTCCCCCAGTCAGCTTCGCTGCCAATCGCCTGCGGGCGATCCGGTCGCAGGCGATTGGCAGCCCACCGGGCTGTCATTCACTACCGCGACTGCGCTTCGCTTACCCTCACAAGTGCGGGGGCCAAGATCAGGTAAACAATAATTTAGCAAATATAGCTTTATACTAATATGCAATAAAAAGTAGATATATTTGCGCGGTTGTGGTACAATGAA
>CAZLLC010000198.1:0-2319 GCA_964560245.1 uncultured Oscillospiraceae bacterium
CGTTACTATCCATTCCATTTTTATGCGTGTCCATTTTACGGGGTACAGTTTAATTGTCAACTGTCAATTGTCAATTATTCTGTGGTGATTTCTCCGGCTAAGCTTTGGGTGAAAATGTGGTTGATGGCGCTGCTGTCCATATTCTGTCCAAGTGCCCACATCAGCTTGGTCATTGCCGCTTCCGTGGTCATATCCCGACCCTGGATCACGCCCATATCCAGCAGCTTATTGCCCACCTGATATACACGCAGATCAGAGCTGTCGTACAAGCACTGGGTGGTAACCACCACGCTGACACCCTTTTCCACCGCACGGCGGATGCCGTCCAGCCCGGAGCCCAGCACATTGATGCCGCCTAAGCCAAAGGCCTCCACCACGATGCCCCGGTAGCCCATTTGGGTCAGGGTGTCGAAAATATTGGGGTCAAGTCCGGGGGTCAGCTTCAGCAAAAACACATTGTTGCTGATGCCCTCCAGCAGACGGGGATCTCGGTGCTGAGCATCCACCAGCTCCCGATTGATCTCCAGGCCACGGTTGCTGACCACAGCCGCATACCGGGCGTTTACACTTTCAAAGGCAGAAAAGCCGGAAGCCCGAACTTTTACCGCCCGGCAGCCGCGCATTACCTTCCGGTCAAATGCCAAAAATACACCGGGGCAGCCGGAAGCCGCCATAGCAAAGGCAGTACGAAGATTGTCAGGACCGTCACTGAGCACATCGATCAGCGGCAGCTGGGAGCCGGTAAACACCACCGGCAGATCAATATCCGGCAGCATAAAGGTAACGGCAGAAGCCGTATAAGCCATAGTATCCGTACCGTGGGAAACCACGATACCGTCATAGTCTGTCCGGCTTTCAAAGATCACCCGTGCCATCTGCTGCCACTGCTCCGGCTGGATGTTGGAGGAATCCAGACACATTACATCCTGAACCGTAATATCATAATAGGTGCGAAGCTGATGGATCTCGTTATCCATCACACCGGAGCGGTGGGGCTCCAGTCCCTGACCACCTTCTACGGAGGCGATGGTGCCGCCGGTGGTCAGCAGCAAAATATGCTTTTTTCTGTCCATAATTCGCTCCTTACAGTTATTCATCTTATATTATATCCGCCGCAGGACAAAATAGCAAGTTTTAAATGTATGAACTTTCGGTCAAAAAGCACTTGACAGCACATCTTTTTTATGGTACTATAACCGGGCAATGAAGAAGGCCATACCATCCGCCTCACCTCCAGCTTTCTGCAAAGAGGTCAATATTCCACTTCCCCTGCGGGGATTTTGTGCGAGTATGCGGATGCTTTGGCATCCGCTTTTTTTGTAGGGCACCTCTGAAAACTAATTTTTCACTCGGGTGCCTGAAGATTTTGTCACAAATTGAAGCTTGAAAAGCGCTGGAATGCTGGATGTATTTCAAGTTTTCGAACTGAAAGCTTGTGGCAAAAGATTGGGTATCCCCATAAAAAGGAGTTTTTAGAGGTACCCTGTATAATTGGAGGTGCTTACCATAGCCAAGTTAGATCATCAGCTCAACGAGGAGATCCGGGACAAAGAAATCCGTCTGATCGGTGCCGACGGCGCCCAGCTGGGTATTATGTCCGCCGCTGAAGCCAACAATATGGCTGAAGAACAGGGTCTGGATCTTGTAAAGATCTCTCCCAATGCCGTCCCCCCCGTCTGCAAGATTATGGACTATTCCAAGTTCTGCTTCGATCAGAAGAAGCGGGAAAAGGAAGCCAAGAAGAATCAGAAGGTCGTGGAGATCAAAGAGATCCGTATGAGCCCCAGCATTGACACCAACGACTTCAACACCAAGGTTAAGAGCGCTCAGAAGTTCCTGAAGGATGGCAACCGTGTGAAGGTCAGCGTCCGTTTCCGGGGTCGTGAGATGGCGCATACCAACTTAGGCGAGAAGCTGCTGCTGGAATTTGCCGAGGCCTGTGCTGAAATTGCAACCACCGAGAAAAATCCCAAGCTGGAAGGTCGCTTTATGGCGATGTTCCTCAGCCCCAAAAAACAGTAAGTCATACCAAAGATTCGGAAGGAGAAATACACTATGCCCAAGCTGAAAACCCATAGCGGTGCAAAGAAGAGATTTAACCTGACCAAGTCCGGTAAGGTCAAGAGAGCCCGCGCTTACAAGAGCCACATCCTCACTAAGAAGGACACCAAGCGTACCCGTCGTCTGCGCACGACCGCTTATGCTGACGTGACCAACACCGCGGCCGTCAAGAAGATGATCCCGTACAAATAAGGATTAGGAGGATACAGAAATGGCAAGAGTTAAAGGCGCAATGATGACGCGCAAGAGAAGAAACGC
>CAZLLC010000199.1:0-2309 GCA_964560245.1 uncultured Oscillospiraceae bacterium
GAGCGCCATCAGCGCCGTATCGACAAGATGATGGCTCTGGAAAAATAAACAGAAAACGGTCAGACGGTTAAGCCGTCTGACCGTTTTCTTCTTCTCTTATCGCCTTTACAAGATCTTCCAGAACATCCCAAATCAGGGGCTCTAACCATTTATCATAGAGCATACACATATACAATGCCTGGTGCCAGTTCCAAATGGGAACAAATTCTACGCCCTGCCGGGGCGTGGCGCATTCTTCCGACAGCACACATACACCCACACCCTCCGCAACCAGCGCCAGGGCGGATTGAGCGGTGTTGACCGTGCATACGATATTTTCAGCGGAGGATGTGCCGTTGGCCCATTGCTCAAAGCTGTTTTCCATATCGTAATTGAAAACGATCTGCGGTTCTCTTGCGATCTGATGAGGCACCAAGTGGTCCCACATTGCCAAAGGGTGTCCGGCAGGCAGGGCCACGCAGAAATTCCGCTCCCCCAATTTCCGGAAGTGCAGACTTCTGTCCCGGGCGGTGGAGTCCACAATAGCCATATCCAATTTCTCGTCACGGACCAGGTCCATAAGATCTTCAGCGGAGCTTTCCGTGATACGAAAGCGAATCCGTTCATTTTGGAGGATGTGGGACATAATTTGTTTTGCCACGGTCTTTTCCACAGCGCCGGAAACCACACCCAGACGGATCACCACCGGGGCGCTGATCTTACTTTCCCGCAGGGTTGCAGAGGCAGCATTCAGCTCCTGCAGGGCAGCGTCCACCTTCTCCTGGTAGTAGCGGCCCTCCTCTGTCAGCCGGATATTCCGGCCCACCTTCTCAAACAACCGCACATCCCCCAATTCCTCTTCCAAATGGTGGATCGCTGCGCTTAAAGAAGGCTGAGAGATCCCCAGCCGGGCTGCTGCCAGGGTGTAATGCTCCGTTTGGGCCAGCACGGAAAAATACCGCAGATAGTTGTAGTTCATACCAATCCCTCAAATCTATAGATAGAAACTATAGATAAAATATCATAACTATATTGTTTTTTGCAAGAGGAATTTGTATAATCACCGAGGGTTTAGGAAAAATGCCCTGTGGAGCGATGTTTTTCAGCTGGAAAACCCGGGAAAATCGGTTGCTTTTTCCAATAAATTATGCTAAAATATTGGGTGGAGCGCATCAAAAGTAAATCTGCTCCTATTTCCACCTGAAAAAGAGGTATATTATGAGTTTTACATACAAGGGTCTTTCCGCTGAGCTGAGCCGTCACATCGTTACGGATGCGGAAGTGGATCAGCATCTGCACCGGCTGGTGCAGCAAAACCCCCGTGTGGCAGAGGTCACCGACCGGGCTGCGCAAAACGGCGACGAGGTGGTTTTGGACTACGCAGGCTTTTGCGACGGGGTGCAGTTCCCCGGCGGCACCGGTGAAAATCAGACTTTGGTGCTGGGCAGCGGGATGTTTATCCCCGGCTTTGAAGAACAGCTGATCGACAAGGTTCCCGGTGAGGAGGTGCTGGTCAACGTGACCTTCCCTACCCAATACCATTCTCAGGAGCTGGCCGGTAAGGCTGCCCAGTTCAAGTGCGTGATCCATCAGATCCGGGTCAAGACCCCCTACGAGCTGGACGATACATTTGCCCGGGAAGTTGGCGGCTGCGACACATTGGAGCAGCTGCAGCAGAAGATGAAGGAAACCCTTCAGGCTTATACAGACGAACGGGGCGAAATGGATCTGCAGGACCGGCTTTTACGGCAGGCTGCGGAAACGCTGGAGTTTACATACACCCAGCAGCAGCTGGACGAAGCAGTTGCAGAGCAGATGAAGGCTTTGCAGGCGCAGCTTGAAAAGCAGGGTCTGAGCCTGGAGATGTACTGCTCCTTTATGAATACCACAGAAGCAGAGCTTTGCAAGGAAGCAGAGCCCTCCGCAATCGCGGCTCTGCGCAATCAGGCAGCCATCTATAAGATCGTGGAGCTGGAAAATATTACCGCTTCTGAGGAAGAGATGGGTCAGGCGATCGCGGTCATCGCCCGGCAGAACAATATGACCGTGGAACAGCTGAAGCCGTACTTCAATGAAGAATTTGAGCAGGCTGTTAAATCAAGTGTACTCACCGGCAAGGTTATGGCCCTCATTCGGGACTGTGCCAATGTAACGGTAGTATAATATAAATTTGTAACATAGTGCCGGAAATCGGCACACATTTTAAGGAGGAAACATAAATATGGCAATCGTTTTTGACGAAAACGGCAAGTATGTGGACGGCAATGGTCACGTAAAGCTGGACCCCACCAAGTTCGCTGACTGGCAGATCGCTGAGGAAGCAGAAAAGA
>CAZLLC010000200.1:0-2239 GCA_964560245.1 uncultured Oscillospiraceae bacterium
TATGGCGCAGCGGGTGCGGATACCTCATCGCGGGCAAGGCCCTTCGTCTGTCACTCAACTCCCCATTTTGACAGCACTTCACGCAAGGTTTCCTACTCTGTTCGGGCTTATCATACACCATCGTTTTTCAAAAGTAAATACATTTTTATAAATATTTTTAAAATTATTTGCTTTTATAAAAAAGCAATGGTATGGTATACAAAAGAAAAGCGTAACTGCAGTATTAAACCTCCGTGTCATCCTGAGGAGCAAAGCGACGAAGGATCTTCGCACCGAATTTGAACTGTGAAGTATGGATTATGCGTAGATTCTTCGACGCGCTGCGCTTGCTCAGAATGACAAAGCAGACGATACCTGAGTAATATTGAAGAAGGAAGGTGCGGCAAATGAAAACCCGTCATATGGTCCTGTGCGCGTCCTTTGCCGCGCTGATCAGTATTTGCGCCTGGCTTTGTGTGCCGGTGATGGGTATGACCTTTACGATGCAGACCTTCGGGCTGTTTCTGACGCTGCTGATCCAGGGCGGTAAGCGTGGCACGGTCAGTGTATTGATCTATTTGCTGCTGGGTGCGGTAGGTATGCCGGTGTTTTCCGGTTTTCAAGGGGGCGTCGGTGTGCTGCTTGGCGCTACCGGCGGCTATATTTGGGGCTTTCTGGCGGCATCGCTTTTATATTGGCTGACGGAAAAGCTGTGGAAGAAACCGGGGCTTTCCTGCGTTTTGGGGCTTGCCGCCTGCTACGGTGTGGGAACTGTGTGGTTTGCGGCGGTCTACGGCAATCAGATGGGCACCGTCAGCATTTTGCTGACCTGCGTAGTACCTTACCTGCTGCCGGATGCTATCAAGCTGCTACTGGCTTTATTAATAACCCGCCGTATTGGAAAATATAAAATTGATTAAATGCAGTGCCGACTACAAAAATCTCCCGGAGTATTCCGGGGGATTTTTTATTATTCACAAAAGCAGAATATTGTCACTTATTGTATGTAGACTTATTGTATGCTAAATATTTATACTAAAAATACAAGGAGGAGGTAAGTATGGATATTGTGAAAGTTTTTGGTACAAATCTTCGGAAATACAGAACGGAATTAGGTTTATCTCAAGAAAAATTTGCAGAGAAATGTGGACTGCACAGAACTTATATCAGCGATATCGAAAGATATCGGCGCAGCATATCTCTTGAAAATATTCAAAGAATCGCCGACGCGTTGGAAATTGATACATATAAGATGTTTATAGAAAGGCAGATGTGATTATGGCAAAAGAAACAAAAACCGAACTGTTTTTAAGACTTGCAAAACCGGACGAAAGTGGAGTAAGCCGCTGGGTCAGTGTCAACGAATTTGTTGGGGAATTTGCTGAATTAAAATTTGGAAACGGCGCATCTTGGGCACGAAAAGAATCCACACTTGCAAAAAGATATATTATTGAGTTTGATAAAAGTGTTACAGCTGGAAATGGAATAGATAGAATTCGTTTAAACGGCGTTAACAACGGAGATTTTTCACAGCATATCCGGGCGGAAATTAAAAAACAAATATCAGGAATGCGCTGTGTGGTGCTTGGAACATCAAAACCTGAGGTGGATCATAAAAACGGAATGAAAAACGAAGGCCGCGTTATGCGAAATGAAGAACAAAGGCTTTCTGATTTTCAGCCTTTGAGTAAAGCGGCCAATGATGCAAAGCGACAGTTTTGTAAGGAATGTAGGAGAACAGGTATCAGATACGACGCGAAGCTGCTGGGTTATCCCATGTCTTACTATGCAGGAGGAGCAAAACATAATACAGAAGAAAATGCCTGTGTTGGATGCTATTGGTATGATCCGTTGGAATTTAAAAGACACTTGATGGAAAAGAAATAGGAGATATGTATAGTGTTAAAAATGCCATTGCAACAGCCGATATAAAGGTGATTTTTGGGAATAAAGAAAACCGGTTAAAATACTTAGAAGTGTTTTTTTGAAGCAACAGGTAATGCTTTCACATAGGACAAAATGCTTTGTCATTTTGCTGCATAACGAAAAAGTAAAGGTGAAGTAGAGTCGATCTACTTCACCTTTTTAAATACAAAAATATATTCGTGCTTAAAAATGTAAAAATCACTGGCAAGCGCACGATAACGCCAAATGGCTTTTTGGTTGGATTTTCCTTTAGTTTCCTCAAAATTCTTTATCAGAATAGCTTTCATCTTAAAACCGCGCTGCAGAAAAAGATTCATACAATGAAAGCCCAGTG
>CAZLLC010000201.1:0-2223 GCA_964560245.1 uncultured Oscillospiraceae bacterium
CAGCCCGTACGGGCTGACACCTCTCCCAAAGGGAGAGGGTGTCACACGCTCTCCCGCTGGGAGAGCTGTCACGGCAAAGCCGTGACTGAGAGGGCTAACTTAATAACATTGCCGTCCTCGTATGTCCGGTATGCCGTGCTTGCGATATGTGCGGACACCGCTTGCGGCGGTGTCCCTACATGTTATTCGACTTTGTTCAGGATGACACGAACAGATGGTTAAACGCAAGCATCCACGATGACAAATAATTGTCAATTATAAACATATCCCCCCTGGTACGGCAAAGCCGTACCTCCCCCCTTAGACAAGGGGCATTACTGTCAGCTGTCCACTGTCAACTAATAGAAAGCCACCCGAAAAAGAACATTCTTTTTCGGGTGGAATTTTTATTTGGTTATACCGATTACACCAGCTCGATGACAGCCATTTCAGCGGCGTCACCGCGGCGGGGACCGGTACGGGTCACTCTGGTGTAGCCGCCGTTACGGTCAGCATACTTGGGAGCGATCTCCTTAAACAGCTTCTGTACCACATCTTCCTTGGTGATATATGCCATAGCCTTGCGGTAAGCAGCCAGATTGCCCTTCTTGCCCAGGGTGATCATCTTCTCAACAACGGGCTGAACTTCCTTTGCACGGTAGAAAGTGGTCTCCATCTTGCCCTTTTCCAGCAGATCGGTGACCTGCTGACGCAGCATAGCCTTTCTCTGTGCGCTGGTTTTGCCCAGTTTACGAGTGCCGAACATAGACTTTTCCTCCTTATAAGGTTAATTGTTGCCAGAATCCTCGCTGGCCAGGGACAAACCCATCATTTCCAGCTTCTTCTGGACTTCGTCCAGGGACTTCTTGCCCATATTACGGACCTTCATCATATCCTCACTGGTCTTGCTGATCAGGTCAGCAACGGTGTTGATATTGGCCCGCTTCAGGCAGTTAAAGCTCCGCACGGACAGATCCAGTTCGTCAATGGTCATAGCAAGCTTGGTATCGGGACGATCGGAAGACTTCTCCACAACAGTGGAGCCTGCGCTGACGGAATCAGACAGGTTTGTGAACACTGTCAGGTGGTCAGACAGGATCTTTGCGCCCAAGGAAACAGCGTCCTTAGCGCAGATCGTACCGTTGGTCCAGACCTCAAGGGTCAGCTTATCGAAATCAGTCTTGTCACCAACACGGGTCGGCTCTACAGAATAATTCACCTTATTTACAGGGGAATAGATAGAGTCGATGGGAATCACACCGATCACAGTCTGAGCAGTCTTATTCCGGTCAGCCGGAACGTAACCGCGACCCTGAGACAGGGTGATCTCCATATTGAAGGTGGCGCCTTCACCCAGTGTGCAGATGTGCAGCTCGGGGTTCAGGATCTCAACTTCGCCGTCAGCCTTGATATCGCCGGCAGTGACCTCACAGGGGCCAACCGCGTCGATATAAACAGTCTTAATTTCCTGTGTGTGCAGCTTGAGTATCAGCTGCTTCACATTCAGGACAATTTCAGTAACATCCTCGGATACACCGGGAATGGTGGAAAACTCGTGCTGCACACCGGCGATCTTAATGGAAGTGGCAGCATAACCGGGCAGGCTGCTCAGCAAAATGCGGCGCAGGGAGTTACCCAGTGTCATACCATAGCCACGCTCCAGAGGCTCCACGACATACTTGCCGTAGGAGTTTTCCTCTACATCGTCGAAACATGTGATACGAGGCTTTTCAATTTCAACCATGAATCTTAACCCTCCTTTTCATTGGCGCTGTAGAATGCAGCGCCTATAAAAACACACGCGATCAAACAGGGGTCCGATTACTTGGAGTACAACTCGACGATCAGGTGCACGGCGATGTCGAAGTCGATATCGGCCTGTGTGGGCATAGCGACAACCTTACCGGTCAGGGTGTTCTTGTCGCGGTCCAGCCACTTAGGTGCAGCTACGAATGCGTCTGCTTCCTTCAATGCCTTGAAGAAATTGTTGGAAGCGCTCTTCTCGGAAACAGCGATCACGTCGCCTACCTTGATCAGGTAGCTGGGAATGTTGACCTTCTTACCGTTAACGGTGAAGTGTGCGTGATTGACCAACTGACGGGCCTGACGGCGGGAGTTGGCAAAGCCCAGACGGTAAACAACATTGTCCAGACGGCGCTCCACGTAAGTCAGCAGCACCTCACCGGTGTTGCCCTCAGCACGGGCGGCCTTATCATAGTAGTTACGGAACTGCTTTTCCTGAAT
>CAZLLC010000202.1:0-2199 GCA_964560245.1 uncultured Oscillospiraceae bacterium
GTTCTTCCGAGCTGACTCTGGATGATGTGGAGACTGCTGCCGGCATCGTGCAGGAAGCTGCAAATCCCGAAGCAAACATTATCTTCGGTGCTACTTGGGATGAAAGCTTTGAGGATGAGATGCGTGTTACTGTTATCGCCACCGGCTTTGAGCAGAAGCACAACGCCGAGGAGGCTAAGTCTGAAGGCTCTGCCAAGACTGTTGACAACAGCGACATCGACGAGATCTTCAGCATCTTCAACCGCTGATTTGTTTAAGGTTGCATCCCGGGCCTTACGGTCCGGGATGCTTTTTTATGGAGGAAAAAACAGTGAATGCCTACAATGCATTGGCTTCAAGCTACGACAGCCTGACCCTGGATGTGGATTATGATGCTGTTGTGGATTTTTATATGACGATCCTTGACCGTGAAGGCTTAGCGCCAAGAACGGCGCTGGATCTGGCCTGTGGCACAGGCTCTGTAGCACTGCGGCTGGCACGGAAGGGACTTTCCGTTACGGCGGTAGATATGTCGGAGGAAATGCTTTGTGTGGCATCTGACAAGACACAGGGGTTAAAAAACCGTCCGGTGTATGTCTGTCAGCCTTTACAGGAGTTAAAGCTTCCCTTTGGAGCTGATATAGCGGTCTGTGCTTTGGACAGTATGAATTATATTGTAGAGCCTGCCCATTGCAAGAAAGCCATCGGCAGGATCTATAAGCACCTGAATCCGGGCGGCTGCTTTATTTTTGATATTGTCACACCGGAAAGACTGCGTGCAATGGACGGTCAGGTATTTTTAGATGAAAATGAGGATACCTACTGTGTATGGCGCGGAGAATTTGATGAAAAGACCAATATTTTGTCCTACGGTATGGATCTTTTCCAAAAACAGGGTAAGCTGTGGTACAGAAGCTTTGAAGAGCATCAGGAGTACGCTTACAGCCCGGCGCAATTAGTCCGGTACCTGAAAGCGGCGGGCTTTACCAATATTGAAGTATTTGCGGACAGATGCCTGAAAGCGCCGGAAGAGGGGGCACAGCGCATCTACCTGAAAGCAAGAAAGGGAAGAATAAAATGAGTGATTATCTTGTACGGGGAATGACGATGGACGGTTTTGTGAAGGCTGTTGCCATTTGCTCCACGGAAACGGTACGCCGGGGCGCACAGATCCATCATACAACGCCCAATGCCACAGCGGCCTTTGGACGGGCGCTGACTGCCGCGTCGATGATGGGCAATATGCAGAAGGTGGAAAACGGTTCTATGACCATGCAGATCAAAGGCGGCGGTCCTGTCGGCTCCATCGTCTGTGTATCCGATCCTGTGGGTAATGTCCGGGGCTATGTATATGAGCCCAATGTTCCTTTGGTAGAAAAGTATCCCGGCAAGCTGGATGTGGGCGCCACGGTGGGCACAGACGGCACATTGACCGTGATCCGTGACCTGCAAATGAAAGAGCCCTATGTAGGCTCTGTGGAGCTGGTGTCCGGTGAGATCGGCGATGATGTGACGGCGTATTTTGCCCAAAGTGAGCAGACCCCCACGGCCTGTGCACTGGGTGTGTTGATCGACCGGGATCAGAGTGTGAAGGTGGCAGGCGGCTATTTGCTGCAGCTGCTGCCCGGCGCGCCTGATGAGATCATTGATACGCTGGAAAAGGGCATTCAAAGAGCCGGTGCTGTAACCGTTATGCTGGAGCAGGGGATGTCACCGGAGGATATTTTAGGTCAGGTATGCGGTGATTTGGGCATCGTGTTTATGGAGACCACCCCCATTAGCTACAAATGCTATTGCAGCCGTGACCGGGTTGCCGGTGCGCTGCTGAGCCTTGGAAAAGACGAACTGACCCAGATCGTGAACGAGGGAGAAACCTTCCCGGTGGAATGTCAGTTCTGCGACACGGTGTATGAATTTACACCCCAGGATATTCAGGAGCTGATCCGGAAGTCATAAGTGGGTTAAAAAGTAGATTTTCAGGGGCAAAACTCTCGATTTTCAACGGGTTTTGCCCCGAAAAGTTTTTTCTGAAAAATGTTAAAAAACCACTTGACAAAACCACAGCTTCTGTGTATAATGATACCCGTCGCTGAGGTACGAAACCGCTCAGCGGTAAGGTAGGGGAGCATAGCTCAGCTGGGAGAGCACATGCCTTACAAGCATGGGGTCACAGGTTCGAGCCCTGTTGTTCCCACCATATTTGGCCCGGTGGTGCAGTCG
>CAZLLC010000203.1:0-2193 GCA_964560245.1 uncultured Oscillospiraceae bacterium
TGCCGAGACAAGCACGTACCGCCCCCGGCAGGGTCCAGAAGTACGATTATGCTTAAATTCTATTCGGCAGATTCCGGACTGTCGATGGAGATTGCTATACCGGTGTGCTCACCCCTCGCAATGACCACGTTTAGTAAACTGTCAGAGAACTATAAATTCATCGCACGGATTTGGCATATTCCGAGGGAGTAATACCGAATTTCTCCTTGAACTGCCGGGAGAAATGGTGGATGGTGGAATACTGCAAAGCCGTGGCGATCTCGGTAAAGTTCATATTGCCCTCCCGGATCATCTGCTTGCTCTCCTGCAGCTTGATGCGGCGGATGTACTCACCGGGAGAGATCTGCAGATGCTTATGAAACAGTGCCGTCAGATAACTGGAGCTGACATCGGTATTTTCCGCAACCAGCGGCACGCTGAGCCTGCAGCGGATGTGGGTGCTGATGTACTGCTGCGCCCGGCGGATGATGTCGTTTTCATTGTTCAGGCAGTAGGTGCTTTTTAAGGTCTCTGCCGGCTTGTCGGACAGCCGCTGCAGGGTCAGAAGCACCTGAGTCAGCAGACACAGGATCATATCACCGGAAAGCGCGTCTGTCTTTTCCTGCTCCTGCAGCAGCTGCTGCAAAAGAGCGATGGCCCTTCGGGGGGACTGGAACTTGCGGTTGTAAAGCTCGGAAAGGTCGTAATCGCCGGCATCAAAGGCTACTGTCATAAACCGGGGCGCTATGCCAATATCGGCATACTGCATATGCCACTGATTTGGCGCATACAGCATCAGATCGCCCTGCTCCAGCAAAAGATCCTGACCGTCTGCCACAGAATGCAGCGAGCCCTGATCCACATAGGTCAGCTCCACCAGCGGATGGGCTTCACCCGGGAATATGAAGCCCCGTTCCTTTTCCTGATAGAAAAGCGTGTAGACCTTTTCAATATTTAATTTCCGGTTGATCACCAGATCCGGCTTTCTGGAAAGCGCTTCCAGCGAGTAAGGCACAAGGGCAGATGCATAGCGCACAGCCGCTTCCTCCTGAAAAGCGCAAACACTGAAACAGATTCCGGCCTGAATTTTAACCGGCTTGTCCATATAAAAGTCCCGGTAGGTGATACCGTCATCGGAAATGGACAATACAGCCATACCGCTGCTGCAGGCCAGCCAGGTGTCCCCGGCAGCCCGCCAGGCAGGACCGCCTTCGGTAGTCAGATTCAGCTTTTCCCAAGGCTGCTCCCAGCCGGTCATATCCGGCTCGGCAGGGCAGACTGTGCCAAAAGGCTGAAAACTCAGCCTGTTCAGATTTTCGATCATAAGCTTTTCCTCCCCCAAAAAAAGGAAATGGAGCTACTTTAACGGTAGCTCCATTATTATAACCTATAAAATCGAAAATGGCAAATACTTTATCGCTGATATTCAAATTCCATATCGTAGATGTCAACCACATCGCCGTCCTGAATGCCCATTTCCTCCAGTCTTTTGAACAGTCCGCACTTGCGTAGCTGCAGATCGAAGTAGTTTCGGGATTCATAGTCGTCAAAGTTGATATTGATAATCAGCCGCTCCAGCCACTTGCCTGTGACTACCCAGGTGCTGCCCAGGTGCTCGATGGTCAGCTCCTCGGGAGAGCCGGCTTCTTCAATGACTTCCACATATTCCGGCTCATAAACGGTAACCGGGGGCAGTGTCCGCAGCTTTTCGGCGATCACACGCATCAGCTGCTTGGTACCTTGTGTTGTACCGGCAGAGATCTCGTAAAGCTCACAGCCGGCCTTTTCCACGTGCTCACGCAGCCGCTGCAGATTGTCGCTTTCCGGCATCAAAAGGTCACATTTGTTGGCGGCAACGATCATAGGACGGTTGCTCAGATCAATGCTGTAATCCTTCAATTCTGCACAGATGGCGTCGAAATCCTCTACCGGGTCACGGGCTTCAGAGCCGGAAACATCAATGATATGCACCAGCAGCCGACAGCGGTCGATATGCCGCAAAAAGTCGTGTCCCAAACCGGCGCCCTCAGCAGCGCCCTCAATGATGCCGGGGATATCCGCCATTACAAAGGATACGCCTTCGTCCACATAGATCACGCCCAGATTGGGGTAGAGGGTGGTGAAATGGTAGTTGGCGATCTTGGGACGGGCGTTGGAGGTGACGGAGAGCAGGGTGGATTTGCCCACATTGGGGAAGCCCACAAGACCCACGTC
>CAZLLC010000204.1:0-2191 GCA_964560245.1 uncultured Oscillospiraceae bacterium
GACATAGATATCAGAATAATCCATAATCATTTCCTCACTGTTATCATTACCCATTTGCGGGTTAATATGATGATAACAATGAAAAATAGAACAATTACCCGAATACGGGTTGACTTTGCAAAAAAATCTCCGTACAATTATTGAGAATAACCCATATATAGGTAAAACGGAGGCTTTTTTATGTTGGTTTGTACATTTTTCGGGCACAGCGACTGCTATCGTTTGGATGAAGATATGCTGCAGTGCACAATCGAAGACCTTATTGAGCAGGGGGTGGATACCTTCTATGTAGGGAACCATGGCAGCTTTGACCGCGCGGTCTTTTCCTGCTTGATGAAATTAAAGAACATTTACCCACATATCTCCTTTGCGGTCGTCCTTGCGTACCTTCCTGTACAGAAATCAGAGTATGACCCCTACCATGGATACGGTATGTACCCGGAGATAGAAGAAGGCCCACAGCGCTTCGCCATCGAGCGAAGAAACAAGTGGATGATTCAGGCTTTGGACTGGTGCGTCGTACAAATCGACAGAACATTTGGAGGAGCTTACAAATTCGCGCGTATGGCAAAACGGCGAGGCTTACAGGTTATCAACCTTGGCAGTGCTGCCATCGACTGAAAAGGGGATGGGGAATAGAAGATGAAAAGAATTTTGTGCACAGGCATTGCGCTGATTTTGGTGCTGACTGCCTGTTCTGCACCGGTGCAGCAGGTGTCGCCAAACACCGAACTGAACGGAGACTATGTCTACGGCGTGTATGAATTTACCTTTGATATTGAACGCATTTCTGGCTGGCCTTTTGAGGGTTGGGACTTTATTTATACATACAATGGTGAGGAAATCCAAAGCGGGCATCAGATTTTGTTTTCGTTGGAAATCTTCTCCTTCCATTCCATCCAAGTGGATGTGATTGAACGGGACAATCCCAAGAATTCTTTTAGTGCCACATTTCCGGTTGCCATCTGCGATGGCGGCTCCGGTAAGACGGAGATAACCGTAACAGACAGTAATGGAAGAACCGCAACATTCAAAGTGACCTGCAGTGTGACCCAAGTGGGGAAACAATAATTTATACACAAGGCATAAAATTACCCAGGCTGTTGGCGCAGCCTGGGCTTTTTGAGATTGGTGGTGGGATTTCATCGCCCCGGAAAAGGCAGGGATAAGGTGTATATTGAAGCAATCGTTAGCCGGCGATTGACCCAACGGATCAACAAGCAATTAGAAAAGTTGCGGGACAATGAACAAGTGTAAGGCTGCAAAATAAAAATGCAGAAGAAAGTGCCGTCTAAGAGCAATGTCACTAAGTTAAGGAAAAGTGTAAACATTGCACAGCACCCTTAGCTCCCCTTGTCAGGGGAGCTGGCAAAAATCGGCACTTCGGAACCGATTTTTGACTGAGGGGTAGTTTCTCTCCCTCCGTCTTCGCTACGCTCAGCCACCTCCCTCATCAGAGGGAGGCTTAACTTAGTGACATTGCGTCTAAGAGCGGTACTTTCTTTTTGTTATCACCTTGAAAATTGCAGGGGTGGGCGGTATAATTCAGGCATAGAAACCTGAATTGTGGAGGTATATAAATTGCATAGTACGATCAGATCGATGCAGGAGCGGGACAGAAGCCCTGTTCTTGAAATGATGCGTGTGTTCTACGCGTCTGATGCCGTATTGACCAACGGCTCGGAAGAAATATTTGAGGCGGATTTTGAAAATTGTGTTGGCGATAGTCCCTATTTGGAGGGGTATATTTTTGAGGATGCCCGGGAAATACAAGGCTACGGGATGGTTGCCAAAAGCTTCTCCACAGAATTTGGAAAGCCTTGTATATGGATCGAAGACCTATATATTAAGGATCAGTACAGAGGCTTGGGGATCGGGAGCCGTTTTCTGCGTTATGTAGAAAGCCAATACCCCAATGGGGTGCTGCGCCTGGAGGTTGAGGCTGAAAATGAGCGGGCTGTAAAGGTGTATAAAAAATGCGGCTTTGAAGAGATTCCGTATATGGAAATGAAAAAGTAGCTTCATAAATCCAAATTTTCACAAAAGCAGGATCTTGAACTGCACCCCATTTATAGTTCCTTATAACACCAAATCTTTATAAACGAATCTACTAAATTAGCGTTTAGCGCAGATGGTTAGGGGCCGATGCCCACATCGGCCCTCATAAAAAAGTTACGATATCGCCGAAAGT
>CAZLLC010000205.1:0-2183 GCA_964560245.1 uncultured Oscillospiraceae bacterium
GTCGTTCTGACTAGGATACTGCACCGTCTTTATGCATAATAACACAGAATATATGAATATTCAAGTGGCATTTCAGAAGAATATTCATTCTGCATACAAAAAAACCTGCCGGTTTTAACCGACAGGTTTAAACTCATTTTTTCTTAAAAAGAAGCTTACTTCCTACATAATTGATCAGCACCACCGCTACGGAAATAATCACTTTCATAATATTGCCGTTCAACTTCAGAATATCCACGGTAAGAGCAATGAAAACCGTTTCCAAAACACCGGAACCGATGCGGCAACCAACAAACTTTGCAAATTCGGGCAATACTACTGCTTTAGACCAATCGTGACTTTCAAATACAAAGGGCTTATTGGTAAAAAATGCAAATAAAACGGCAACCGCCCAGGCAATCACAGTGCTTACAGTACCGGATATACCGGCAATATTATAAAGTGGATAATATACTGCTAAGTTTACCACCGTGGTCAAGCCACCGAAAAACAGATATACAATTATTTCCTTGTATTGGGTAAAAATTTTTCGAATATAACCGATCATTTTGTACACCTCCAAATTTGATGCTTATTGTAACATATGGTGCTATATTTTGCAAGCAATCGTATTTGCACAAAACATATGAGCATTTAATCGATATATTTGTATAGATTGCGAATTGCATTTTTCTTTCTATTTCGGTATTATTGTATCGATAAAACATTGAGGAGTGATGTAAATGAAAGTTGCGTTTTTTGATGCCAAACCCTATGACAAGCTGGGATTTGACCGTTATATCGATGGCACGGATATTACCATCAAGTATTTTGAGACCCATTTGAACGAGGACACCGTATCTCTTGCCAACGGCTTTGACTGCGTTTGCGTATTTGTAAACGATATTGTGAATAAAAACGTGGTCGATAAGCTCTATGAGCAAGGCGTTCGGATGATCGCACTGCGCTGCGCAGGCTTTAACAATGTGGATACCCGCGCCTGTTTCGGTAAGATCCACGTTTTCCGTGTTCCTGCCTACTCCCCTTACGCCGTTGCGGAACACGCTATGGCGCTGCTGCTGAGCTTGAACCGCCACATTCCCCGGGCATACACCCGCACAAAGGATTTTAATTTCAGTCTTTCGGGTCTGACAGGCTTTGATCTGTACGGAAAAACTGTGGGTATTGTGGGTACCGGTAAGATCGGCAAAATATTTGCTGACATCTGCAAGGGCTTTGGGATGAAGATCCTGGCATACGACAAGTATCCGAATCCTAATTTAGGACTGGAGTACGTTGATCTTCCCCAGCTGCTGGAACAAGCGGATGTAATTTCTCTGCACTGCCCCCTGACAGATGAAAGCCATCATATGATCAACGAAGAATCCATTGCCCAAATGAAATCCGGCGCTGTGATCATCAACACCTCCCGTGGTGGCCTGATCGACACAGAAGCCCTGATCAACGGTATCAAAACCGGCAAGGTTTACGGTGCCGGCTTGGATGTGTACGAGGAAGAAGGCGATCTGTTTTACGAAGATTTCTCCGGTCACGTGATCCAGGACGATACCCTGATCCGTCTGGTGGCAATGCCCAATGTGATCGTTACCTCCCATCAGGCATTTCTGACCAAGGAAGCTTTGGACAACATCGCCGCCACCACCGTTGGCAACATTCAGAAATTCTTTGCAGGAGAACTGAATCCCGAAACGGAAGTCTGCTACCACTGCAGCAGAAAAGAGGACTGCCGCAAACAGCGGCACATCAAGTGCTTCTAAAAAATCCGCCGTAAATACCACGGTTAAATAAGGCAATATTCTAAGACTTGAGACGGTTCTCATCCCTCTCCCTGCCCTCTGATTACCTTGACAAGTATTTTGTAGCGTGTTATCCTAAAATCGACAGAAAATAGTCAAAGGGCGGTTTCCTGACCTGCATTGAAACAGAGAAACGTCCGAAACCACTGAAAAAGTGGGTGTTTTAAGCGATAATTTCGGCAAGTAACGGTACAGATTTTGAGAATTGGGGCAGAAATGCTTCAATTCTCAAAATCAATCGAATAATCTTGCATTTTAGCTGCTCCCTGTAGCACAGGGGACGGTTCTCTGTTTTGAGTCAAAAAGTTTGTTAAATACTTCGTTTCTCGGCATTTCTCCCTGCTTTTGGCAGAAAAAGTACAACAAAAAAATGGACAAGGGTAGTGT
>CAZLLC010000206.1:0-2139 GCA_964560245.1 uncultured Oscillospiraceae bacterium
GATCGTTGTCATTTTCCCGGGAGATGATGAACTCGGTGCAGTAGGTAAAGGTGATGTCTTCGGTGTTAAAGTCGCTGAAGTCAGCGGCTTCCTTCACATCAGCGGCCATACCCTCGGGCACGACTACATCCTCGCCCTGCAGGGCAAGCATCATGGCTTCCAGCGCCACCAGCCAGCCCTTGCCGCCGGCATCCACAACGCCGGCCTTTTTCAGCACCGGGTTCTGATTGACGGTGTTTGCCAGCGCCACCTTGGCTTCCTCAATAGCAGCCTCGTGGACAAATTCAAAGTAGTTATTCTCCTCAGCCGCCTGAATGGCCTTAGCTGCAGCCAGGCGGGCAACCGTCAGAATAGTGCCCTCGGCAGGCTTCATAACTGCCTTGTAAGCAGCATCCACGCCTTCCTGCAAGGCGGCTGCCCACAGCACGCCGTCGCAGTTTTCCGCGCCCTTCAGCTTCCGGGAAATACCCCGCAGCAGCAAGGAGAGAATAACACCGGAGTTACCTCTTGCGCCACGCAGCATAGCCGATGCGGAAATGGCAGCAGCCTTTTCCAAAGAGGGGTCCTCTGCCTTACGCAGATCAGCCGCGGCGGCATTGATGGTCATAGACATATTGGTGCCGGTATCTCCGTCGGGAACAGGGAATACGTTCAGCTCATTCAGCTTTTGTTTATTGATCTCAATCGCGGCGGCCGCGCTGATCATCAGTCGGCGAAAATCCGCGCCGTTAATCGTCTGTCTCAATGATTAGTACCTCCAAAAATTAATCGATCATCATAGAATCGATATAAACATTCACATCACGGACCTGTGTGCCGGTGGTGCTGGTGACCACATAGCGAACCTCAGAAATGATGGAGCTGCCCACGGCGGTCAGATTAACGCCGTGATCGACCATAATATGCAGATCGATGGAGATGGAATCATCCTCGTGGAACTCAACACGCACGCCCTTGCTGGCAGATTCCTTGCGCAGCAGGTGGTACACACCGTCCTTTACGGAACGGGCAGCCATACCCTTGACGCCGAAGCAATTGCTGGCAGCGGTGCCGGCAATGTCGGTGTATACATTTGTGGAAACGATCACTTTGCCGTTTTCATTTTCATGAGAAATCATAAGCTTGCCTCCTTAAGCAGTGGGGAGTCGAACACCGATAGCCCCACAACAGTCCTTTCATTTATATTTTCCTATGCTTGTGTCCAGTAAGCGCTCGTCATCTGTGCAAAATCCTTACTGCTTACTTAAACCAAGCTGTCTTCCCAGCATTCAGGAGCAGTCAGCCCCAGCATGGTTGCCACAGTGGGCGCCACATTGGCCAGGCCGTAATTGCCTTCCTTGATGACCCAGTTAGTGTCCTTATCATAGATGATGAAAGGAACGGGGTTCAGAGAGTGGGCGGTACGGACAGCGGTCTTGCCCTTCTTGGTTTCGGTCATCTGATCGGCGTTGCCGTGGTCGGCAGTGATCAGCACCCGGTAGCCGTACTTGTCAGCTGCCTCTATAATCTTACCCAGTCCCTGGTCTACACATTCCATTGCGTAAACAACGGCCTCCATCACGCCGGTATGTCCTACCATATCGCCGTTGGGGAAGTTGCAGCGCAGGAACTGATACTTGCCGGAAGCCATTGCCTCCACCATCTTCTCAGTGATCTCCCGGGACTTCATAGCAGGCGCCTGCTCAAAGGGGATCACATCAGAGGGGATCTCCTCGTAGGTTTCCAGTTCTTCGCAGACCTTGCCGGAACGGTTGCCGTTCCAGAAATAGGTCACGTGACCGTACTTCTGAGTTTCGGACAAAGCATATTCATTGATGCGGTTGCTGCACAGCAGCTCGGTCAAGGTATTGGTGATCACCGGCGGCTGCACCAGATAGTGCTCAGGGATATTCAGGTCGCCGTCATACTGCAGCATTCCGGCAAACTTCACGCCGGTATAGTCGCCCCGGTCAAACTTATCAAAGTCCTTCCGGTCGAAGGCTAAAGAGATCTCCTGTGCCCGGTCGCCGCGGAAGTTAAACAGGATCACAGAGTCGCCGTTTTCGATCCTGGCAACAGGTTCGCCGTTTCTTGCCACAACGAAAGCAGGCAGATCCTGATCGATGCAGCCGGTCTCGGCGCGGTAAGTTTCGATGGCTT
>CAZLLC010000207.1:0-2118 GCA_964560245.1 uncultured Oscillospiraceae bacterium
ATACTCCACGTTGTGGATGGTGAACATACACCGGGTGCCGGGGAACAGCGGACCGTACTGGGCTTTCAAAAACACGGGCACGGCTGCGGTCTGCCAGTCGTTACACTGGATCACATCGGGGATGAAATCCAGACACACCAGTGTGTCCAGACAGGCCTTGGAGAAGAAGGCAAAACGCTCAGCATCGTCCATATCGCCGTAGATGGCCCCGTCACGACCGCCAAAATAATACAGATTGTCAATGAAGTACACCTGTACGCCGTCGGTACGACCCTTCAGCTTCATAATGCCGGCGTACTGCTGCCGCCAGCCCAGTGCCACATAGAACTGGGCTACCTGCTCCACTTCATATTTGGGATTTTCCCGGATCTTCTTGTAATAGGGCAGGATCAGGGTCACCTGATTGCCTTCCAGTCTGGAAAGGGCAGCAGGCAGGGCTTCCATTACGTCACCAAGGCCGCCGGACTTGGCATAGGGGGCGCCTTCCGAGGCCAGGATGGCGATTTTCATACGATGTCACCTCTTTTAATGATGATGGGGGTGGTGGGGGTGCCGATCAGCTTGGCACCGGGACGGACGGTTACATCCTTGTCCAAAATCACATTTTTCAGCATAGCGCCTTCACCGATCACGGTGTCGTTCATAATCACGCAGTTTTCCACCTCTGCGTCAGAGGCAAGGCTGACCTGACGGAAAAATACGCAGTTTTTGGCGTTGCCTTCCAGCATACAGCCGTCGGCGGCGATGCTGTTGTCGATATGGCAGTTGTCGCCGTAGTAGGTGGGCACCCGGTCACGGACCTTGGTGTAGACCGGATGGTTGCCGGAAAACAGGTCGCTGCGGATGGCTTTATCTGCAAGACACAGGCTGTTGGTGAAATACTCCTCTACAGACTCGTTAAACAGCGCGGCGCCTTCGAAAGGATGCACATTGATGCTCACAGCCTTTTTCTGCCAAAGACCAAGCACCAGATCCCGGTCCATATGGTACAGATTGTGGGCAATATGCTCCCGCAGCTGGGTCATCAGCCACTTTTTGGACAGAACAAAAATGTCCATACTGGCAAGGTAGCCTTCCGGTGCCTGATAGTCTACCGCCACATCGGCAATTTCGTTTTTGTCATTGAGCTTCAGTGCCAGATCCAGCTGCTTCGAGCCGTTGGCAATGCCGGCTTTGGTCACGACTGTGATGTCCTTGCCGCTCTTGATGTGGTCATCAATAACCTTGCTCAGGTCGATGTTGCACAAAATAGCGGAGTCGATCATCACAACAAGCTCGTCCTCCGGACCGGATCTCAGGAAGGTCATAGCGGTGTGCAGAGATTCCAGCTTGCCCCGGTAGGTGTCGGTGGAGGAGCTGGCGTAGGGGGTCAGGTATTCCAAGCCGCCCTCTTCCAGATCAAGACCCCATTCTTCACCGGAGCCCACGTGGTTGATCAGGGACTGATAGTGATGCCGGGTGATGATGCCCACGTGGCGAACGCCTGCGCAGGCCAAATTGGACAGAGCGAAGTCTACCTGACGGTAACGGCCGCCGAAGGGCAGGCTTGCCATAGTACGGTTGTCGGTCAGTGCGCCTAAGGTGGCGTCATTGGCAAAAATAATTCCCATTACATTCATCGCAATACCCTCCTTACAGCATATCGCCGGGCAGCAGCACGGAATTGGCTTCCACCACAGCGCCCTTGGCGGTGACGCTGATCTGCTTCTTCTCATTTGCGTCGAAAGCACCGCCCACCACCGCGTTGCGGCATACGCGGCTGTCCTCACCCAAAATGGCGTGACGGACAATAGCGCCGGGCTCGATCACCACACCGGGCATTACCACACTGTCCTCCACCAGCGCGCCTTCTCCGATGGTGCAGCCAAGGGAGATCACACTGTGACGGACAGTGCCGTAGATCTGACAGCCTTCCGCGATAAAGCAGCCCACAGTACGGGCATCTTCATCAATGTAGGAGGAGGGATGGGCGTTGTTCCGGGCGTAGATCTTGGACTGCTCGTCTCCACGGATGTTGAATTCCGGGTCCTTGCCCAAAAGCTCCATATTGGCTTCCCACAAAGAATCGATAGTACCCACATCCTTCCAGTAGCCGGAGAAATTGTAAGCCATCAGCTT
>CAZLLC010000208.1:0-2112 GCA_964560245.1 uncultured Oscillospiraceae bacterium
CGGTGCATATGTGGCTGGATGATCTGATCCCGTTTTGCGAGTGGTTTTTGATCCCGTATGTATTCTGGTATGTCCTGATCGTGATCTCTCTGGGATATTTTCTGCTATACAATGTGGACAGCTTCAAACGGCTGCAGACCTATATCATCATTACCCAGATTCTTGCGATGATCTGCTATATCCTGTATCCTACACGGCAGGATCTTCGGCCAACGGAATTTGTAAATGATAATTTCCTGACCCGCGGTGTGGGCTTGCTGTATACCCTTGATACCAATACCGGCGTGTGCCCTTCGCTGCACGTAGCCTATTCTTTGGGGATCGCCTCTGTCTGGACGAAGGAAAGATCGGCGCATCCTGCGTGGCGTGGCTTTGTGGTTTTCGCGGTAATTATGATCTGCCTGTCCACTATGTTTATCAAACAGCATTCAGCGGTGGATTTTTTTGTGGCGATCCCGGTGTGCCTGATTGCGGAAGGATTTGTTTATCGGGATAGATACTTTAAAAAGAAGAAATAGAGAGGGTTCATTATGGAAAAGAGGCTTCACCTTTATGTGAGCAAAAAACACCCTGCGCTTTGGCTGACAGGTCTGTTGATGTTGGCATCCGTCATAACAAGGATCGCCCTATATGCCCAGATGGAGGACGTTGGCGTATGGCGGCAGATCGTTTGGCCTGCGGCGGCTGTGACCGTATTTGTTTTGATGGCGTTTTTTGCCGGTAAGGAAATGCTGCACAGAACCGCCGTCCCGGTTTGGATGCTGGGTATTTGCGGGGTATGGCAGCTGTACTTTGAGCTTGCGGGCAGACCGCTGTTGTTGGCGTTAAGCTGTATTGGCATTCTCTTTTTCTGCGGCAGCTATACCTCCATTCTTGCCGGTCGGCATAAGCCTTGGCTGCTGCTGCCGCTATACTTGCTGTTTTTGGGCATTGTTGGATATATGCATTGGCAGCTTGCCGCGCAGGGGCTCTCCGCGGCGAGGCTTCTGCCTGCTTATCTGCTGATCGCAGGATTTTTCACGATGCTGTTTGCGCTGAAAGTACATACTGACGGGAAATATCATCCTACCTGGAAAGATCGCTCCGACGGTCGCTTCATCCGCTCGTCTCCGGCGATCGAGCAGATCACGCCCTTCATTATGCCTCAGCGTGTCGGCGCGAATATTCTCTTTGACGAGTCTGTGGAGATCACCGGACTGGATCAATATGTCCGTGCCAAACGCCGGGAGGATATGCCCAATTTTGGTATGACTCACGCCATCGTAGCGGCTTATGTGCGGACTGTGGCCAAGTATCCGGCGTTGAATCGGTTTGTAGCCGGTCAGAGGATCTACTCCCGGGGCGAGGATATCGTAGTATGTATGACGGTGAAAAAGGAAATGACCAGGCAGTCCCCGGATACGGTGATCAAGGTCCATTTCCACCCCGGCGATACCGCGGGGGATGTTTACGAAAAGTTTAATGCCGCTGTGGCGCAGGCAAAGGACGAAATGGAAAACTCTGATGTGGACGATGCCGCAGGAATCCTTACCTCAACTCCCCGGATGGTGCTGAAGCTTGTGGTGTGGCTGGTCAGGTGTATGGATTATTTTGGTATGGCGCCTAATTTCCTGCTGGAGCTTAGTCCCTTCCACGGAAGTGTATATTTTACTTCTATGGGTTCTCTGGGCATCCGACCGGTGTATCACCATCTTTATGATTTTGGTACAGTGCCAGCCTTCTGCGCCTTTGGCAGAAAGCGCCGCGCGGAGGAAATTAAAGACGGTCAGATCGTGGAGCGAAAATATATGGATCTGCGGTTCAACCTGGATGAACGGATCTGCGACGGTTTCTATTACGCATCCGTGATCAAGTATTTCCTGCGTCTGCTTACGCACCCGGAAGTGTTGGACAGACCGCCGGAAACCATCGAGCAGGATATTCCTTAATAAAGGCGCCGTTTGGCGGTCTTACATAGATATCATAAATGCTTTTTGTGCCATTTTTTAAAATTTCTCCTGGATAAGAGATAAAACCTTTATTTAATACTAATATGCAATAAAAAGTAGATATTTTTACGCGGTTGTGGTACAATGAATGTGGTGATGAAAGATGAAGAAATACATATTCACA
>CAZLLC010000209.1:0-2096 GCA_964560245.1 uncultured Oscillospiraceae bacterium
ATGCTGGTGGATGCCGGCTGTAAGTATGTGATCATCGGCCACTCCGAGCGCCGTGCCATGGGCGAGACCGATGCAGACGTCAATGCTAAGGTGCTGGCTGCTCTGGAAGCAGGTCTGGTACCCATTATGTGCTGCGGCGAGAGCCTGGAGCAGCGTGAAGCCGGCATCACTGCCGAGTGGATCGCAATGCAGATCAAGCTGGGTCTTCAGGGCGTGCCCGAAGAAAAGATCCGTAAGGTGGTCATCGCCTACGAGCCCATTTGGGCCATCGGCACCGGCCGTACCGCTACCCCCGAGCAGGCGCAGGAAGTTTGCGAGAGCATCCGTACGGTTGTCCGCAAGCTGTACAGCTCCAAGAATGCCCGTGCTGTTTCCATTCTGTACGGCGGTTCTATGAACGAAAAGAACGCTTTCGAGCTGCTGGCACAGCCGGACATCGACGGCGGTCTGATCGGTGGCGCTTCCCTGGTTCCCGAGAAGTTCGTGCAGATCATTGAGGCAGCCAACCAGCCCACTGTGTAATTATTCTTTAAAATCAAAAACAGCCGCCGCGATCCGGCGGCTGTTTTGCGTAAAAACCGATGGAAATGAGGTGCTGGGATGCTGCCTGAGAAATTTTTGGAACGGATGGAGAAACAGCTGGGAGCAGAATATCCGGCTTTTTTGCAGAGCCTGGAACGCCCCCGGGCGGTAGCACTGCGCTTTAATCCGCTGAAAGGGGAGAAAGCCAGCCTTCCTTTTGTGAAAGCGCCTGTAGAATGGGAGCCGGAAGGCTATTATTATGATCTGGATGCCCGTCCGGGTCTGCACCCTTTTCACGAAGCCGGCGTATACTATTTACAGGAAGCCAGTGCGATGGCACCGGTTGCTTTGCTGGATCCACAGCCCGGTGAGCGGGTCTGCGACCTGTGCGCCGCACCCGGCGGAAAGACCACCCAGATCGCCGGGCGAATGGCAGGGAAAGGCTTTTTGCTGTGCAACGAGATCAATCCCAAAAGAGCAAAGATCCTGCGGGGAAACATTGAAAGAATGGGCGTCAGCAATGGGCTGGTGACCAACGAGCACCCGAAAAATCTTTCTGATCGGTACGCCGGATTTTTTGACAGAGTATTGGTGGATGCGCCCTGCTCCGGAGAGGGTATGTTCCGCAAGGAAGAAGCCGCTGTAACGGACTGGAGCCCGGAAACGGTGCGGATGTGCGCCGACCGCCAAAAGGAAATTTTACATTCTGCTGCTGCGCTCTTAAAGCCCGGCGGCAGACTGGTATACTCCACCTGCACCTTCGCGACTGCGGAAAATGAGCAGGTGATCGAAGAATTTTTGAGCAGTCATCCGGAGTTTGAACCGGAAAATGTGGAAGCGCCCTGGTTTACTGCCGGAAAAAACGGAACATTCCGTCTGTGGCCTCATAAATTATTGGGAGAAGGTCATTTTGCCGCCGTACTGAAAAAGACCGGCGGTGAGGAAGGGGAGATCACCCCGGAAAAAGGGGAGAAGCTACCTGCCCAATGGCTGGATTTTGCCAAAAAGCTGGATATCCGTCTGCCGGAGGGAAAAGCGATCTTTTTTGGCAGCAGCCTGTACTGGGCACCGGTCGATATGCCCGGCATCCGTGGCGTAAAGGTTCTTTGTCCCGGCTTGCAGCTGGGAGAAGTGAAGAAGGATCGGTTTGAGCCTGCCCACGCCCTGGCGCTGTGGCTGAAAACGGCTTCCAATGTTCACGAGCTGCCCTCTGACAGCCAGCAGCTCAAGGCCTATATGAACGGGCAGACCATCCCCTCTGACCGCTACGGCTGGTGTTTGGTCACTGTGGACGGCTACAGCATCGGCTGGGGAAAAGGGGATAAAAATATCCTGAAAAATCACTATCCTAAGGGATTACGCAGAGAAATGCGTTAAAAGATACTTTACATAATCTTAATCATATGCTATAATTACTGTATGTCACCTATAGACATTTTAAGAATAGATTATTCGCAAGGAGTGAATCATCCTTGGCAAGATATGAAATTATTGGCGGCAAACCCTTAAACGGTTCGGTGACCATCAACGGCGCAAAGAATGCAGCAGTAGCCATCCTGCCTGCAGCCATCCTG
>CAZLLC010000210.1:0-2065 GCA_964560245.1 uncultured Oscillospiraceae bacterium
GGCTCGGTGATCTCAGGCTCGGTGATCTCGGGCTCGGTGATCTCAGGCTCGGTGATCTCGGGCTCGGTGATCTCAGGCTCTGTGATCTCAGGCTCTGTGATCTCAGGCTCTGTGACCTCAGGCTCTGTGATCTCGGGTTCGGTGATCTCAGGCTCGGTGATCTCAGGCTCGGTGATCTCGGGCTCGGTGACCTCAGGTTCGGTGATCTCGGGCTCTGTGATCTCAGGCTCAGTTTCCTGGGGCTTGGTTTCTACAGGAATGGTTTCCCCGGTGTCTTCGTCAAACAGAACATTGATGGTCACCTTAATGACCGCGTTATCATACTGTTCCTTCTGGCTGTTGTCACCGGTGATCTCGGAGTGCTCAATGGTGCAGCCTTCTTCCCGAACCTCTGCGCCCTCGGGAATATAGATGTATTTGACCAAATCGATCTCGCCCTTGTGCGCGCCGGCTCTCCAATACAACGTGGTGCCAATAATGTAAACCTCCCAGGTATAAACACCCTGAACCAGCCAGGTGTGTTCACCATTGCCGCCTTTGTCGAAGGAATCCAAATTGCCGTTGATATAAACTTCGTACCACTCGTATTCGATGGTGCTTCCTTCTCCAACATTACCTTGATTGCCGGGTTTTTGGTTTCCCTGCGGATTAAGGCCTGCAGCGGAAACAGTGATATTCGCCAAACCAAATACCATTGTGATCGCCAGCACCAGCGCCAGCATCTTTCTGTTAAAAATCTTCTTTGCCATTATTTTGTTCTCCTTTCAGATTTGAAGAGCAAAATATCGGCGGCAGCGCCGGCATAGTTCACTATAAACCTTAGCCCGCTTGCTTTGCGTCCTTGCCTTTCGGGAAGTTTGCCTTTTTCAATATTTCTTTGCTTGTTGGATGATAGGATTGTAACAGCTTGCAGTTACAAATCCGGTTATTTTTTGAAAATCTTCTTACAAAATAAAATTTTTTATGAAGCCAATGCGCTGTTCATTAGAAGCACCAGCTCCAGTACACTGCGGAAGCTCTGTTCTTTTTTTCCTTCCAGCCAGAGCAACGAGCCCTGCCAGCTGGAATTTTGTCGGAACAGGATGCGCAATGCAAAGGTGGCACATTTACCGTTCCGGCTTTCCGCTCCCGGCGGTCCTGTTTCCGTGTTACGGAAATCTCCAAAGGACCGTGTTACCGTAAAGGCTTTTGGGAACTCTACCGATTCCAGGGTGTTTTCCATTTCCAGCAGAAATTCCATCATTCCCCGGAAGCTTTTGCCCTGCTCTGCGGAAGTGTTGTAGAATCTGCCTTTTGGAACACGGTCAGAAAAATCGTCCACACAAACAAGTGTGGTTCGAAATTCCTGATTCCAGCTTCTTTCCATAATTCCGCGCCCCTTTCCTACAGTGATCGATCGACTGTTTTATATCACGCCCCGGTTATAAAAACGGTTTTATTTACGAAAACTTTATACAAAAAATAAAAAACCGGGAAAAACTCCCGGATGAACATACTGTTTATAAAATTCTTTGGCATCCAAATCAGAATTTAGCGCAGCAACCAATGCCTCCCCTGCAGGGGAGGTGGCACGGCATAGCCGTGACGGAGGGGTTTGCAGAGGTATAAAAACGGCAATACTAATTTGTTCTGTTAACCCCTCAGTCAGCTTCGCTGACAGCTCCCCTACAGGGGAGCCTTTAGTACGCTAAACATTAATTTATAGCGCTAATTGTCAATTGTCAATTAAAAAAGGGTGCCGGATCGGCACCCTTTTTATATGCATCTTACAGATAGGCCTTCACGGCATCACTGGCCAGAGCCGGATCGTCAGACACGGTGACAGTGATGTTCATATTGTTGACCTTGGCAAACTCCGCGCACCACAGAATGAATGCCTCGCCGGCTTCACGGTGGTCGCCAATGGTCTTGTACAGGTTGTCGATATATACATTAGTAATATCAAAATTGCCGGCGTGCAGACCGCTGAGGAAGCCCTTGAGCATATCGGGGTTCTTGATGCCATACTCCTCGGAATCCACCAAACGGACGCGGTAGTTTACATCATAGGTCAGCTTCTTGCCGT
>CAZLLC010000211.1:0-2049 GCA_964560245.1 uncultured Oscillospiraceae bacterium
GAGGTCTTACCGTGGTCAACATGACCCATGACCACCACAACGGGGGCGCGGGTCTGCAGTTCGTCGGCAGTGTCCTCATGGTCGTCAATGATCTTTTCCTCGATGGTAACGGTGATCTCCTTTTCCACCTTGCAGCCCATCTCCACCGCCACAAATTCAGCAGTATCAAAATCGATGGTCTGATTGATGGCAGCCATCACGCCGTTCTTCATCAGGCACTTAATGACCTCACCGGCAGTTTTCTTCATTCTCGATGCCAGCTCACCTACGGTGATCTCATCGGGGATCTTTACGGTAACAGGAGCCTTACGGGCAACCTCCATCTGCAGGCGGCGCAGCTTCTCCTGCTCCTCATTGCGGGCCTTGTTGCCCTTGAACTTATTGTCCTTCTTATTCTGCTGCTGACCCTTCTTGCCGCCGATGCGCTGCTTGCCGCCGGAATAATTCTGCATTCTTTCGGACACCAGATTATCCACACGGTCATCAAAACGGGCGGAATTCACCTGCACAGCAGAGGTATCCACCACCCGGCGTTCCCGCTTGCGCTCCGGCTCAGCAGGCTTCTGGGGCTTAGCCTCCTTCTGGGGCTGCTCCTTCTTTTCAGTCTTGGGCTCGGCAGGCTTTTCCTCCGCCTTGGGCTCCTCAGCAGGCTTTTCCTCTGCCTTGGGCTTGGCCTGGACCGCAAAGACCTGCTCCAAAGAGTCGATCTGATTGGTTTGGGTCATATAGTCGAACACCGCGTTCAGTTCTTCTTCTGTCAGAACCTGGGTATTGGACTTGGGCTTTTCCGAGAATTTGGCAACCACCTCTGCGATTTCCTTGGGTGTCACACCAAAATCCGCGGCAACCTCTTTCACACGATACTTCACTAAACTCATATTCTAACGCACCTCCACACTCATTTGGCTTTATGCACGAAACGGCCTTTTTTCACATTCTTCTTATGGGCCCGGGCTTCTGCCTGCCGTGCCTGTACCCGCTCTGTCCGCTTTTGCAGGCTTTCCAGAATATCCCGGTATTTTTCCGGGTTTTCCAAAGCCTTTACGAAAGCCAGTGCCAAAGCCGGGTCGGTAATGGCAGCCAGCGCAAGACTGGTCCTGCCGGTGGCCTGCCCAAGCTGTTCTTTGTTATAAGGTATCCGGATGCACAGCTGATCGGTGCCGGCAACAAAGCTTTTCGCTCTGCGCCAGGTATGATCTGAGGCATCTGCGGCTACCACCAAAAGCCTTGCGTGCTGGGCTCTGGCCGCTGCACCTGCAGGCTCCTCACCCAATTCCACACGCCCCGCTTTTCGGGCAAGAGATATATAATTGAGTGCTTTATCCAAGGGAATACCCCTCCAATTCCTTATTCAGCCGTTCATATACCAGCTCCGGTACTTCTGTTTCCAGGCTCCGTTCCAGGGCTTTCGCCTTCCGAGCCTTCTGCAAGCATTCCGGTTTCGGGCAGATGTAGGCGCCCCGGCCGTTGAGCTTGCCGGAAAAATCCAGGCTGACAGTACCGTCCGTTCCACGGACCACCCGGATCATTTCCTTTTTTGCTTTCCGTTCCCGGCAGCCCATACACTGCCGCTGAGGGATCTTTTTCTGCATCAGACTTCCCCCTTTACATTCACCGAGATCAGTCCTGATCGGCCTGACTTTCGGGCTTAATGTCGATCTTATAGCCGGTCAGGCGTGCTGCCAAACGGGCATTCTGTCCTTCCTTGCCGATGGCCAGGCTCAGCTGATCGTCCGGCACGATGACCCGGCAGGCCTTCTGACCGGGGATCAGGGTCACACTGACCACATCGGAGGGGCTCAGCGCCGCCCGGACATATTCACAGGGATCTTCGCTCCATACCACGATGTCGATCTTCTCACCGTGGAGTTCCTCCACAACAGCGCCCACACGTCCACCTCTGGGGCCAACACAGGTACCAACCGGGTCAATACCCTCCATGGCTGCGCGGACAGCGATCTTGCTTCTGGAGCCTGCCTCACGGGCAATATTACGGATCTCCACCTGACCGTCGGCAATTTCCGGTGTTTCCAGCTCAAACAGGCGGCG
>CAZLLC010000212.1:0-2041 GCA_964560245.1 uncultured Oscillospiraceae bacterium
ATTGATCTTGGGAGGGAATGACCTTGCTCAGTCTTCTGCATATTGAGAATATTGCTGTTATTGAATGCGCCGATATTTCCTTCCATAAGGGTTTTAATATTCTGACAGGTGAGACCGGTGCCGGTAAATCCATTGTGATCGATGGGATCAGCGCTATTTTAGGTGAACGGGCATACCGGGATATGATCCGGACAGGTACACAAAAGGCGTCTATTCGTGCTGTTTTTACAGATGTTCCGGAACTGCAGTGGTTTGAAGACAATGGGGTGGAGTATGATCCGGAAACGGTGATCCACCGGGATGTTTGGTTGGACGGAAAAAATGTGTGCCGGGTCAACGGCACCCTTGTGAATGTGGCGTCTTTGCGTAAATTGGGCTTGCAGCTGATCAATATTCACGGTCAGCACGATTCAGCATCGCTGTTTGACGAATCCAATCATCTGCAATTCTTGGATGACTATGCTGCCAATGAAGCCTTACGGCAGGAATACAGTGAAAAATACAATGCGCTTTTTTCGTTGCAGCAGGAAATTGACCGGCTGACAATGGATGAGAGCGAGAAACTGCGCCGTACAGAGACCTTGCGTTATCAGATCGAGGAGATCTCCAGGGCAGGTTTGCAGATCGGTGAGGATGAGCAGCTGGAGCAGCGGCGGAAGCTGCTGCAGAATGCGGAAAAGATCAGTGACGGCATCCATACAGCTGCGGATTGTCTTTATGGCGGCGATGATACGGATGGTGCTGTGGCTTTGCTGCAGCTTGCTGAACGGGAGCTTGCCCGTTTGCAGCGATATTCGGATTCCTTTGATCAGATACACAGCAAATTGACAGACCTGATGTATCAGGTGCAGGATGCAGCGGAAGAATTGCGGGATATCCGGGATGACCTTTCCTATTCTGCTGATGAACTGGAACAAATCGAAAGCCGATTGGATGTGATCCATCGGCTGCGCCGGAAATACGGTGCAAGTTGTGAAGATATCCTGCTGTATATGGAAAATGCACAAAAAGAGTTGAATGAGATCGAATTTGCAGACGATCATATTCAGCGCTTAAAGCTGAAGCAGTCAAAAGCGGAAAAAGAAGCGGCGGCGGCTGCCGAGGCATTGCGTGAGAGCAGAAAAAAAGCGGCGCAGATCCTATCTGAAAAGATCCTTTCGGAACTGTCCCAATTGGATATGCCTAAAGTGCAGTTCTCCTGTGAATTTACAGAAACTGACCTGTCTGCCAACGGCGCAGATCAGGTGGCGTTTTATATGTCTGCCAACGCTGGTGAAGCCCTGAAGCCTTTGAGCAAGGTGGCATCCGGCGGTGAGTTGGCAAGAATAATGCTTGCAATGAAAAATGTGCTTGCCCAGCAGGATCGGGTGCAAACTTTGATTTTTGATGAAGTCGACACCGGTGTTTCCGGTCGTGCGGCACAAAAGGTGGCGGAAAAGCTGCGCAGTGTGGCAAGAACAAAGCAGGTGCTGTGCGTGACCCATTTGCCCCAAATCGCAGCTTTGGGTGATACCCACTTGCTGATCGACAAACAGGAACGGGATGGACGGACCTATACCACCGTCACCCCGCTGGACAAAGAGGGCAGAAAACGGGAACTGGCACGAATCATCGGTGGCGCGCAAATTACAGAAACCACTCTGAAAAGCGCAGAGGAAATGCTTGACAAAACGGTATGATTTTGTTAGGATATTTTCGAATATGGAACGCGATGATAGGAACGAGTAATCGGTTTAATTCATTCAGAGAGCCGCCGGTTGGTGCAAGGCGGTATGGAATGCCGGTGAAATACATCCTGGAGTGGCTTGCCTGAAAAACAGTAGGGCAGGACGGGTTCGCCCGATACAGCGAAGCGTTTTTAACGCACCGAGGATGTTGCTGTGAGGCAATATCAAATTAGAGGTGGTACCGCGTATTTTACGCCCTCTGTCTTTTCAGGCAGAGGGCTTTATTTTTGGAGGAATGATTATGAAACTTTATGATGAGCTGGTTGCCCGTGGCCTGATCGCCCAGGTGACCAATGAAGAAGAGATCCGCGAGA
>CAZLLC010000213.1:0-1951 GCA_964560245.1 uncultured Oscillospiraceae bacterium
AGCGCAGTCAGGATATGCTGACCGCCAACAACTGGAATGTGTGCCAGTATGCTATGCTGACCATGATGATGGCGCAGATCGCGGGTCTGAAGCCCGGTGAGCTGGTCCACGTGATCGCCGACTGCCATATTTACGACCGGCACATCCCGGCGGTAAAGGCAATGCTGGAAAAAGAAGGCTATCCCGCGCCCAAGGTCACCCTGGACAGCAGTATTACGGATTTTTATCAATTCACCAAGGACAGCTTCAAGGTGGAGGACTATCAGTTCCATCCCTTTGATTTTGAGATCCCTATGGCTATTTGAGGAACGGCTATGGAACTGATCGTAGCGGTTTACAGCGACTGGGGCATCGGCAAGGATGGTACCCAGCCTATCGCCTTGTCGGCAGACCGGGTGTTTTTCCGTCAGACCACCCGGGGTGCCACAGTGATCGCCGGACGGCGGACAGTGCAGGATTTTCCGGGGCAGAAGCCACTGCCCGGGCGTGAAAATGTGGTGCTCAGCGGAAGCGTGGATGAAATGCCCGGCTTTACGGTATGTCACAGTATAGAACAAGTGCTGGAAAGAACCAAAAATGCCCCCCGGACAATGGTTATTGGCGGCGGCAGTGTTTATAAGCAAATGCTGCCGTATTGCGATAAGGCTTATGTGACCAAGCTGTCCTGCGCGCCGGACTCGGATACCTATTTCCCAAATTTAGATCAGGCCTCAGAATGGGAAATGACGCAAATCCTCCAATCCGGTGAAGAAAACGGCATTGAATACCAAATGTGTTTGTATGAGCGGATATAAAAATGACCTGCTGTAATCGCAATTACAGCAGGTCAAATACTTATTCTTCAATATGGGTGTGGTCGTTGATGTGCTCCTGGCAGTAGCAGAAATAGCCGCTGCAGCGGGAGCAGTAACGGAATTCCAGCTCCGGGTTGCTCACATCGGTCTTACCGCAGACGGTGCACCGGTGGGTGTAGCTTGATTTCTGTGTGCTGCGCTGGGGCTTCGGCACAGGGGTAAATTCCACAGTACCGGTCTGCTTTTTCGGCTTTTTCCGGAACAGCCGCCCAAGCTTTACCCGCCAGGACAGCGGGAACACATTGAGCACATCTTTTCCAAAGAACAGGAAATAATTGGCCAGCGCCACCAGGGGGAACAGATTGTGGGGGAACAGGGAAACAGGAACGGTCATACTGATCACATCAAATACCGTAATGCCCAGATAGATCAGCGCCAGGATCCAGGCTTTGATGGGAATGATGAAAAACAGTAAAAACTGGGTTTCGGAATAGACCGTGGCATAGCAGATCAGCATACTTAAGTGCAGGTAGGTGGTCATATAGCTGGCGTACATCGATGAAAAATTCGTGTAGACCATATTGGTATTGGGCACTACAATGTCAATGCCGCCAAAGGCCATAGCATAGATATCCATCAGAAGAATGCCGGTCAGATAGTATAGATTAAATCTTAAAGTGCCCCAGTTACTTTCCAGCGCCCGACCTAAAGAGTAGTAGCAGTACAGAAGGATCAGGGTGGTGAAGATATTACTGCTGCTCATTGTAAAAATGTAGGTGACGAGCCGCCATACCTGACCCTGCAGAACAGCATCCCGGTCAAAACACAAAATGCTGTAGATCTGGCTGTAGCCCAGCATATTCATAATGCTCACAATGCCGCAGCCGATGACGATATAGGCTATCAGATTGGGAATGCCCTTGGTACGGTGTTTAAAACAAAACCGTTCAAATCGGTTTCGCAAATTCTTCAATGGAATCACATCCTTCGTTTAGTTCCTATATGATACCATTGATTAAACCAAAAGTCTATAGACCAAATGTGAATTATTTTGACGAAAACCCTTGACAAACCGTAAAAAAAGAATACAATAAATACAAAATGCATACAAGCCTTATCAAGAGTGGTGGAGGGAACGGCCCGATGAAACCCGGCAA
>CAZLLC010000214.1:0-1944 GCA_964560245.1 uncultured Oscillospiraceae bacterium
CGCCTTCCTTCTGGATACGAACCTGATCCAGGACGAAAGCCAGGCTGGAGATAGGAGCCAGGAAAGTACCGAGCACGGAAGCCACCAGAGCGTTCTTGCTGGGCAGTTCGCCGAAACCGTTAAGCTGGTCTGCGGACAGAACACTGCCTTCAACAACGCCACCCTTGATGCTCAAAGGAAGCTTGTTCTTCTTGGCGAACTCACATACGATACGGGCGGGAGCAATGGGGTCGCCGGTGGTGCTGGCCATAGCAGTCGTGCCGTTGAGAACCTCATCGAAATCGTAACCGTTGTTCTGGGTTGCGAAACGGGTCAGAGTGTTCTTAACAACAGTGTATTCTACGCCGGCTTCGCGGAACTGCTTACGCAGAGCTGCGTCCTGAGCGACGGTGATACCCTTGTAGTCAACAAAAACGACGGAAGAAGCTTCCTTGATCTTGCCGGACAGGGCTTCAACAGCTGCCTTCTTGCTCTCTAAGACCTTTGCGTTGGGCATTGTGTTTTCACCTCCGAAAAAAATAAGTGTCTTCCTGCCAGAAGACAGAAAGACACACTAATAATCCTATCAGCGCACCTCGGCAGGATTTATGGCTAAGCCACCTGCTGTCTTTGGCAACAGATGCATTATATAGGATAAACGTTCAGATGTCAATAGAAAATTTAGAAAAAAGTAAATTTTTTGTTTTAATTTAGTGCGCCATCGAAGGTCGTATGCACCTGTGGCTCCCTCTTTGAGGGGAGCTGAGCAGCGGTGTGGGACGGGCCGCTGACTGAGGGGCTTATGGAGCGATTATGCTGTCTTACGGATGATCACAAAGGGGGTCTGCTGAGTGGACTGACCGGAGGGGTTGTCCCGGATGATGTCCGCCAGCTCCTCGTCAGTATAGCTCACGGTACTGCCCTTGCCCAAAATATCCACAGTGAAGTCGTTAGCGTCCACGATCATAGCCTGCACGCCGGTCTTTTCGTAGATCTCGTTGCAGACCTGGTCGCAATTTTCCGGCAGACGGATGCCAAATTCGCCGTACACCGGGTAGCAGTTGTCGTAGAAACCGTCCAAGCCCCGCACCTCAATGCCGGCAATATCATAGAAAACACCCTTCTTGCCGAAGATCTTGGCTACGCCGCCGCAGATGGAGGCCCAAATGATCTTCCATGCGCCGCAATGGTCGATGGCAAACTGCATTTTCCACACACAGTTCACACCGATGCCGGTGGAGGATGTGGAAGCAAATTTGGAAAGGAACCTGGCCAGCCAGGAAATTTTCATATTCTTCTTGTGGATGACCCGGTTTTGGCACAGGGAAATAATTTTCTCACTGATAGACAGAATGTCGCCCTCCTCATAGATGGGCACAATATACTTTTTCACCAGCTCCACATAGTCCTCGCCAATTTCAACGAAATGGGTCGCAACCGCGCCACGGGCAAAAGTACCCGCGCTGGTGGTGATCTCTAATTTTTTGTTGGGATTAACGGTTAATTCACTCATTTGTATCTACCTCCTGTTAAAAGTATAACCATTCTACACGAAAAACAGAGTGTGTGTCAATAGTTTGGCAAATTTCTGCAAAATATATTTATAAAAAACTACCGTCTGTGCTGCTGCACAGACGGTTAAGCTTTTTAATTACACATATTTGGTTGTGTTGACCTTCACACCGGGGCCCATTGTGGAAACAACCACGCAGGAACGGATGTACTGACCCTTTGCTGCGGCGGGCTTTGCCTTCACAACAGCGGAGATCAGGGTATCCATATTCTCATTCAGCTTTTCAACGCCGAAGGAAACCTTGCCGATGGGGCAGTGGATGATGTTGGTCTTGTCCAGACGGTACTCGACCTTACCGGCCTTGATCTCGGTAACAGCAGCGCCCACGTTGGGGGTAACGGTGCCAGCCTTGGGGGAGGGCATCAGACCCTTGGGGCCCAGAACCTTACCCA
>CAZLLC010000215.1:0-1923 GCA_964560245.1 uncultured Oscillospiraceae bacterium
ACCCAAATACAAATAAGGAAATTGATATATGTCATTACTATTATTAAGACAGGGGGGGCGGTTCTCTGTCTTGACGGAGAAAGCTGACGAATGACATCCGTAGGGGGCGATTGAAAAACATCGGCTCTTACAGTGGAAGCTGACCGTAGGAAATGGATATATCCATTCCGCAAAAAACGGAAGGCATATATGGTTTTCTGCGCTTGATGATGTATGGCGGATCGGGAAAGCCGTCTGCTCCACCCTATCGATCGATACACCGTAAAATTTTATCAAAGAACTTGCAATATAAAACATTATGATATATAATTTTTATCTGTCGGGCACCTCTAAAAACTCTTTTTGTCGTGCTGCCTAATCTTTTGACCCAACTATTCAGTTCATAAAACTTAAAATACATCCAGTATTCCTGCGTTTTCTGAACTTTTATTTGTGCCAAAATCTTTAGGCATTCGACTAAAAAATAGTTTTTAGAGGTGCCCGGTCATTTTTTGAAAAGGAAAGAAAGCATTATGAAAAAGGAATTTGGTCTTTTGCCTAATGGGCAGCAGGCATATTTATATGAGATATCCAAAGGGGCGCTTACCGCTCAGATCACCGATTTCGGCGCCACGTTGGTGCGGCTGTATGTGCCGGACGGAAAGGGCAACCGGGATGATGTGGTTTTAGGTTTTGATTCTGCCGCCGAATACATCGGCAATGGCTATATGGGCGCAACCGTTGGCAGAAATGCAAACCGGGTCGGCAAGGCTTGCTTTAGGATCGGTAATAAGGTTGTTCAAATGCCTGCCAATGAGGGCGTCAATAATCTGCACAGCGGTCCGGACAGCTATGCTTACCGCCTGTGGGAGATGGAAAAGTGGGAGGAAAGCAGTATTCGTTTCAGCCTGCAAAGCCCTGACGGTGATCAGGGTATGCCCGGAAATGCCTATGTTTCCGTTACCTATACACTGGAAAACCCCGGCACACTGCGGATCACCTACGATGCAGTCAGCGATAAGGACACGGTGTTCAACCTGACCAATCACAGCTATTTCAATATGGCAGGTCATCAGCATCCGGAAAAGGCAATGGATCAGATCCTCACATTCCCCGCCCGGTTCTACACGCCTGCCGATGAGGCGTCTATTCCCATTGGCGAGCTGCGCTGCGTGGACGGTACACCTATGGATTTCCGTCAGCCCAAGCCCATTGGCAGGGACATCAATGAGGATTATTCCAGCCTGAAGCTGCAGGGTGGCTATGACCATAATTTTGAAGCCTTTACTGATCCCTGTGCCATCCTGGCAGACCCGTATTCCGGTCGTACAATGTCTGTGTCCACAGATTGCCCCGGTATTCAGTTCTACGCCGGCAATTATATGAACGGCGCAGCGGGCAAGGACGGCGTGATCTATTCCTATCGGGGCGGTGTGGCACTGGAGACCCAGTATTATCCCGACAGTGTGAATCATCCCGAATGGCCTCAGCCCTTCTACAAGGCAGGTCAGCGCTATCACAGCGAAACAGCCTATAAATTCAAATGGTAATAATAACTGATGTAGAAACGGAATATTTATCCTAAGGATATGCATACAATCAGCCCCCTCAATGAGGGGGCTGGATTTTTGCGCAGCAAAAAGACTGGGGGAGTGTCCTATCTTACTGAACTGTGACACTCCCTCCGGCTTTGCCTATAGGCAAAGCCACCTCCCTCAAAGAGGGAGGCAAGCTTCTATTAAATAGTCTATATAAATGGTTTTGCAGGTAAAGCTTATTTGTACATAGGACCGTAGGTGGCGCAGGCGCGGTAGTCCTGACCTTCCTTATCCATACCGAATGCGTTCCAGCAGGCGGGACGGTAGATCTGATCCTCGGGCACGTTGTGCATACATACGGGGATACGCAGCATAGAGCACATTGTGATCAGGTCAGCACCGATGT
>CAZLLC010000216.1:0-1883 GCA_964560245.1 uncultured Oscillospiraceae bacterium
ACTTGGAGGTGTCCAGCTGCTGGATCAGGCTCTTGGGAACGCGGAACATATTCTCAGTCTCGTTGGAGATAACAGGGAAGCCCAGCTGAATAGCGCCTGCGCCATAGGAAACGATCTCATCAGTCAGGGACTTGTAAGCATTAACAAAGGCGCGGATACGATCCATTGTGTACTTGTACAGTGCCTTGGTGTCGCCGGGGGTGATGGCGCCAAAGATCAGCGCAGCACGCAGAGCCACAGAGACCACGTGGATAACAGACTGATCCTCGTAGCCCAAAGGCACAACACGGACACCCTCGCCCAGGTTCATACCGGAATCCGCGCAGTGCTTGACAGAATTGCCGGTCAGGGTGACCAGCAGACCCAGTGCCTGGTAGGACTTTGCCAGCTCCACAGTCTCAGCGGGATCGTCAGCGCCGCCGATAATAACAGCAACACCGGGAATGTCGCCGGTAACCAGGGGCAGACCCAGATTACGGACGAATGCGTCGGACAGGAAGCCCATCTCAGGCTCAGCATAAGGCTCAGCACCGTGCAGGTACTTCAAAACCTCCAAAAACTCTGCGCACAGGGCAGAAGCAACACCGCTGTCGAAAGCATCCTGCAGGCGGGGATTGCGGGTCATCATGGGATGAATGTCGTTTTCCAGAGCAGCCTTCAGTTCGCCCAGGTTGTTAATCTTCTTGCCGGTAATGCTGTAGTAGCAGGGCAGATTGTAAGCAGTATTGGGGAATGCGACGGGTTCTGCCTCGCCGTACTGGGCAATGGCAGCGTCGATGGCGGCTACGGTGCGGGCATAGTTGTAATCGTTACCGCCGAATACTCTATCAAAAAGTGTCAACGTTTTTTCCTCCTTTTTGTTGGGTCACTCCTTGCAGCGATCTTCCACTGAGCAACAGTCTTCTCCCTGTCAGATGAAAGATCCCTTCTGCAAAGCGCCCCGATGATTTATTCTTTATCAAGGGTCTCTTTAATTTTACGAATTTCCTCGATCGCCGTGGGGCTGAAGTCGTAGGGTGATTTACCCTGACGGTCTGCGTCAATGATCTGAGCATTATAGTGGATGCAGCCCAGCAGATCCTCTTCCGGGATCTGACTGCGGATAAAATCCTCGTCCACCTGATCCCGCACCTTGTTGGCAACAACACGCACCTGCTTCACGCCCAGATCTGATGCCAGGCGTTTCACATTCCGGTAGGTCTGCACAGACCGGGCACCGGGCTCAATAACCACGATGAACTGATCCATATTGGCAGCCGTTCCTCTGCCCAAATGCTCAAGACCGGCCTCCATATCCATAATGACCACATCGTCCTTGCGGTAGGTCATCGCAGACAGGATGGATTTGAGCATCACGTGTTCCGGGCAGACACAGCCGCTGCCGCCCACATCCACCGTACCCATCACCAACAGCTTCACGCCGTTGATATCCTTGGAAAACGTGTCAGGAATATCCGCCACATAAGGATTGAGCTTGAAGAACTTGTTGGCTTCATTGGCGCCGGTGCGTTCTTCAACTAAGGTACGCATTTTGGAAATGGGAACGATCTGATCCACTTCCTCCTGAGAAAGACCCAGGGCCAATCCCAAATTGGCATCGGGATCCACATCGGCAGCCAGAACCACCCGGCCTTCATCGGCATAGAGCCTTGCCAAGGTGGAGGACAGGGTGGTTTTACCCACACCGCCCTTTCCGGTAATCGCAACTTTCATTTAGATACCCAGAGCTGCGCGCTTGGCTTCAATACAAGCAATCATCTTGTCGCCCAGGCTGTCAATGTCGGTATCCACAACAAACTTTGCTTCCACCCACTGATTGATGCCGTTTTCGCCCTGCAGCAGCTCGGTGACCTCGGAAGAGCCCTTGGAGTAGGGATCAACGC
>CAZLLC010000217.1:0-1845 GCA_964560245.1 uncultured Oscillospiraceae bacterium
CCTGAGCAGGAGGCTCGGTGGTCTCAGGCTCGGTGGTCTCAGGCTCGGTGGTCTCGGGTTCTGTCTGCTCCCCGAAGGTAAGCTTGTAGCCGTCGGTGAAGAAGCCGCCGGTAATGGAAATCTTACCGTCTGCTACAACTGCAGTGCCTCCGGCGGCGGCATTGGTATAGCCGGTGCCGTCCTGACCGTTCTTCAGGGTAACTCTGTTCAGGTCAATCGTCCGCGCATCTTCACCCTCCAGGTAAATACCGGAAATGGTGATGGAATGTCTGTCGGCCGTATAACCATCGGGGAGCTTTGCATCCCAGGCAGGTCCGCCCAGAACAGCAATGCCGATGCCGGGCAGCTCGCCGTCAACCAGATACTTGTCAGGATCCAGCTTCACAGTATAAGTCGTTCCGGTGGGCACTTCGATAATATCTGTGTGATTATTGATATCGCCCTCAAAGTTATGGGGATAGAAGCCCATATTGACGGTTGCATAGTCGCCACTCAAGGTGTCGATCTGCATATCCACACAGATGTAGGATTTTTTAGAAGGATCAGAGCCCTCAGGATCTTTATTCTCACCGAAGGTGATCATATGACCGTCATAACGGAAGCCGCCGGTGATCACGATGGTGCCATTCACCACCGTGGCAACGCCGCCGCCGTTGGAGTCGGCAAAGCCAGTTTCAATAGAAGCTCCGTTCAAGCTAATGCTCTTCTCCTGTGCACCCTCCAGGCGCACATTGGAGATGATCACCGTGTGCCGGTCGTAAACACCGTCAGAGATCTCAGTGTTCCACTCCGGACCGCCGAAGATGGCAACGCCGATGCCGGTAAACTTACCGTTTACCAGATAATTATCCAAATTCAGCTTCACGGTGGTTTTCTCACCCGCTGTGACAACCGCCTTGTCGGTGTATGTGCTGTGAACACTGCCTTCAAAGTCGTGGGGATAGAAGCGAACCTCAACAGGATCGGTAGAATTGCTCAGGGTGGTCAGCAGCAGATCCAGATTGATATATGTGCTGGGCTCTTCACCACCTGGCTTTGTTCCGCCAACAAAGGTGATCATATGACCGTCGTAGCAGAAGCCGCCGGTGATCACGATGGTGCCGTCCACCACCGCTGCGATGCCGCCGTTGTTTGTATCAGCAAAGCCAGAAACAACAGAAGCATTGCTCAGGTCAATGATTTTCTCCTGTTCGCCCTCCAGGCGCACATTGGAGATGATCACCTTATGCCGGTCGTAAACACCGTCAGAGATCTGGGTATTCCACTCCGGACCGCCGAAGATGGCAAAGCCGATGCCGGTAAACTTGCCGTCGACCAGATAATTATCCAAATTCAGCTTGATCGTGGTTTTCTTGCCTGCTGTGACAACCACCTTATCGGTATAGGTTTCATGAGCGCTGCCCTCAAAATTGTGAGGATAGAAACGAACCTCAACAGGATCGGTAGAATTGCTCAGGGTGGTCAGCAGCAGATCCAGATTGATATATGTGCTGGGCTCTTCACCACCTGGCTTTGTTCCGCCAACAAAGGTGATCATATGACCGTCGTAGCAGAAGCCGCCGGTGATCACGATGGTGCCGTCCACCACCGCTGCGATGCCGCCGTTGTTTGTATCAGCAAAGCCAGAAACAACAGAAGCGTTGCTCAGGTCAATGGTCTTCTCCTGTTCGCCCTCCAGGCGCACATTGGAGACGATCACCTTATGCCGGTCGTAAACACCGTCAGAAAGCTCCGTGTTCCACTCCGGACCGCCGAAGATGGCAAAGCCGATGCCGGTGAACTTGCCGTCTACCAGATAATTATCCAAATTCAGCTTGATCGTGGTTTTCTTGCCTGCTGTGACAA
>CAZLLC010000218.1:0-1842 GCA_964560245.1 uncultured Oscillospiraceae bacterium
ACAATGGTGTGCATTTCATCTACAAACAGGATCACGTCACCGCTTCGGCGGATCTCAGCCAGTACATCCCGCAGCCGTTCCTCAAATTCGCCCCGATATTTTGTACCTGCCACCAAATTGGCCATATGCAGGGCTACCAACCTTTTATTTTTCAGCTGCGGCGGCACATTGCCTGCCGCCATCCGCTGGGCAAGCCCTTCGGCTATAGCCGTCTTGCCCACGCCCGGTTCGCCGATCAGCGCCGGATTGTTTTTATTTTTTCGGCTCAGTATACCGATCACCGTGTCGATCTCTTTCTGCCTGCCAATGACCGGATCCATCACCGCCGCTTTCTGTATCAGGTCTTCGCTGAATTGATCCAAAAGCTTCGTATTGACCGCCTCCTTCTTTACATATCCCTGATTTGTTTGTTCTACGATTTTTGAAAACAGTGCCGGGGCATCCACACCGCACATCAGCAAAAGATCCCGGGCAGCCGTTTGTTCCTGACGAAGAATCGACAGCAGAATATGGACAGGTCCTATTCTGTTTTCGCCGCTGATCTGTGCTTCCGCGGCAGCCGAGCGCAGCACTGCTTCCGCCTCCCCCGAAAAGCCCTGAGGCAGTGGCAGATCTGCCGTTCCCGCCCCGTAAAGCACAACAGACATCTTCTCCACAAGTGCCGGCGAACAGCCCGCAAAAGAAAGCATCTGCCCTGTCAGACCCGGTTGGAGCGTCAGTGCCATCAGCAGATGGACACTGCCCACATAGCTGTGTCCCAACGCTCTTGCTTTCTGCGCCGCAGTCAGTAACAGCCCCTGGGCTTCCGCTGTATAGCGCATACCATCGCCCCCCTGTCCTGAAAGGGTTTCCAGAGCTTACAAAAAATATACTGCCGTTTTTGAAAAAAACGATTGCATTTTATAAATTCCGTGTTAGAATAGGGTTGTGCCGGTTATGCGGCACAACCGAAAATACATAACAGGAGGAAAAATCATGGCTTACAATATTACTGATGCTTGCGTCAAGTGCGGCAGCTGCGCTGATAACTGCCCCGTCGAAGCGATCTCTGAGGGCGAAGACAAGTATGTCATCGATGCTGACGTTTGTGTAAACTGCGGCACCTGTGTTGATAACTGCCCCGTTGAAGCAATCGAGGAAGGCTGATTCTCCGATTCTGCTATCAGCCTGCGCGCCCTTTCGGCAGCGCAGGCTGATTTTTCTTTGGGACGCCTCTAAAAAATTCTTTTTGCCGGGATGCCCAATCTTTCGCCCCCAGCTTTTCAGTTTGTAAAACTTGAAATACACAAAGTATTCCTGCGTTTCCCAAACTTTAATTTGCGACAAAGCCTTCGGTCATCCGACTAAAAATAATTTTTTAGATGCGCCCTATAGTCATAAAAGGAGTATAAGATGGAGTATTTACACAATGGACTGACCTTGGAGTTGGCTGCCCAGTCATTTCCTTTAAGCACCGATTCAGTTGCGCTGTCCGGGTTTGCAAAGCTGTCTAAGAACTCATCCGTGCTGGATCTGGGCTCCGGCTGCGGCACTTTGGGTCTGCTTTTATGCGCCCAGTATTCGGATTGCCGTGTTACCGGTATAGAGCTTTCTCAGGAAGATCACCAAATGGCTCTTGAAAATGCCCGGCGCAACGCTCTGACGGACCGTCTTACAAGTGTATGCGCCGATCTGCGGTCCATTCCTGATTTTATGAAGCCCGGTTCATTTGATGTCTGTGTTTCCAATCCTCCTTATTTCACAGACGGCTACAAAAGCAAAACCGCTGCCCGGGCACGGCATACCGACAACTGCTCTTTGCAGGAGCTGTTTCAGGCAGCTGACTGGGCATTAAAATACGGC
>CAZLLC010000219.1:0-1819 GCA_964560245.1 uncultured Oscillospiraceae bacterium
TCAGCATCTGCTGAGTTTCGGCCTTGGCCTCCTCGGCGGTGGCGTGCATGGTGTGACCCTCCTGCCACAGGAATTCACGGTGGCGCAGGAAAGGACGGCTGGTCTTTTCCCAGCGCAGAACACTGCACCACTGATTGAGCATCATCGGCAGATCCCGGTGGGACTGGATGGCATTTTTAAAGTATTCGCAGAACAAGGTTTCGGAGGTGGGACGGATGCAGTAGCGCTCCTCCAACTCCTCGCTGCCGCCATGGGTGACCCAGGCGCACTCCGGCGCAAAGCCCTCCACATGATCCTTTTCCTTCTGCAAAAGGCTCTCCGGGATCAGCATAGGCATATAAACATTCTGCGCGCCGGTCTTTTTGAAAGCAGCATCCAGTGTGCTCTGGATATTCTCCCAAATGGCATAGCCGTAGGGACGGTAAATAAAAATGCCCTTAATAGACGAGTAATCGATCAGCTGTGCCTTTTTGCACACATCGGTAAACCATTGGGCAAAATCTACCTCCATATCGGTGATCTGCTCCACCTTTTTATCTTTAGCCATAGTATTTTCATCCTCTCAAAAGAACTTTATCTTCCATAATATTCTATCACGCCTGTCAAGAGCCTGCATAGGATGAGATAGAAAAATTTGCCCTCAGGAGGCCAGTATGACACAAGTGACCTTACTTTTAGAGCCGGCGGTGGCTCTTTTTTATTCCCATATCGCAAAAAACACCGGTCTGTCACTGGAGCAGGTGCTCAGCGACGCCCTGTTTAAGCTTGCGGGAGAGCTTTCTTTGGAAGCAATGCGTGAAATTTAGGCATTGTATTTACAGACAACATTTGATATAATTACTAAAAAATAAATACGGAGGTATTTCGATGAAATCCATCCGCGAGATCTACAAAATCGGAAAGGGTCCCTCCTCCTCCCACACTATGGGTCCGGAGCGGGCATCCCGGCATTTTAAAAATGAATATCCCCAGGCGGACACCTTCAAGGTCATTCTCTACGGCTCACTGAGCAAGACCGGTATCGGTCACGGTACAGACCGGGTCATCCGGGAGGTCCTTGCGCCTGTGCCGGTAGACATTGAATTTTCCAAAGAGGAACTAACCGACAGCCATCCCAATACGATGGATCTTTTTGCCTACGAAAATGGCAATCTGCTTGGCAGTCTGCGTATTGAATCCATCGGCGGCGGTGACATCCGCATCCCCGGTGAAAGCACCTTGGACAGCCCCGAGATCTATCCGGAAAATTCCTTTGCGGAAATCGCCGATTTCTGCAAATGGCGGTATATCCACAATGTTTCGGACTATGTGGAGCTGAACGAGGGCGAGGACATTTGGGAATTTTTAGCGGAAGTATGGCAGACGATGAAACGTGCCATCGATGAAGGTCTTTCTGCTGAGGGTGTCCTCCCCGGCGGTTTGAATGTACAGCGCAAAGCCAAATACTTATACGAGCAAGTACCGGATGACAAAAATCCTTCCTTGCGGGAATTTCAGCTGATCGCTGCCTACGCCTACGCCGTGGCGGAGCAAAATGCCGGCAACGGCACCATCGTCACCGCGCCTACCTGCGGTGCCTGCGGTGTGCTGCCCGCAGTCTTGAAATACGCCCAGGAAACCAAGGGCTTTACCGATGAGCAGATCATCCGGGGTCTTGCAACTGCCGGTATTATCGGCTCTCTGACAAAGCGCAACGCCTCCATCTCCGGTGCCGAATGCGGCTGTCAGGCAGAGATCGGTACCGCCTGTTCCATGGCTGCTGCCGCGCTGGCTGAGCTGTACGGACAGGATTTGGATCAGGTGGAATACGCCGCGGAGG
>CAZLLC010000220.1:0-246 GCA_964560245.1 uncultured Oscillospiraceae bacterium
CGCAAGGATACGGGGAAATCGTCGCCGCAAGCCTGCTTGATGGCCTTGACCACATCCACGGCGAAGCGGTAGCGGTTTTCAAAGCTGCCGCCGTATTCGTCGGTGCGCTTGTTGTAAAATTCAATGGCAAACTGATCCAGCAGGTAGCCTTCGTGAACGGCGTGGACCTCCACACCGTCTACGCCCGCGTCCTTACACAGCCTGGCGGTTTTTGCAAAAGCCTCGATGATCTCGTGGATCTGCTCT
>CAZLLC010000220.1:256-1802 GCA_964560245.1 uncultured Oscillospiraceae bacterium
CTGAGGACATTCGATGTCCGGCGCCCAGAGCGCAGGCTGAGGACTGGGACAGGCTAATTCGTGGCTGGTATCCAGCACGGGCTTGATCAGGGCGCGGGTGAATTTATTCTTATGCAGCGGACCGACCAGATCGGTGATGGCCCAGCTTCTGCCGATGCCGGCAGTCAGCTGAATAAAGAGCTTGGCGCCGGTCTTATGGAGCTCGTCCATAAATTCCTTCAGATCCTCAAACATTTTGGGATTCTGCCACAGCCATTTACCCCAGAAGGTATCCTTCAGCGGTGCCATACCGGGAATGATCAGACCCACATTGTTCTGCGCCCGTTCCATAAACAGCTTTGCGGCCTCTTTGTCGAATTTACAGCCGGTCAGCTCAAACCAGCCAAACAGGGACGTGCCGCCCATAGGACACATAACGATCCGGTTCTTGATCTCCACGTTACCCACCTTCCAGGGGGTAAACAGGGCTTCATACTTCTGATCCATCGCGATCTTCCTTTCTTGTTTAGCCATAGGCAGCCCCATCTGCACCAAAGCGTTGTGTCCTTTTGAGCGTCAGCGAAGAATCCACGCATTATCAATACTGCTCAGCAGTACTTCACTGCGAAGATCCTTCGTCGCTGTGCTCCTCAGGATGACACGCATTTTTGATCATTTTAAGTGGCAGTGAGACGGCTACCTGTTACTAAAATTATATTAAATTAAAGTTGAAATGTCAACAATTATTCTGCAGAGCACTTCTAAAGTAACCGATTTTCTTCAATCGGTTACAAATAAATTTTGGTAGTTGCCCTTTGGGAGATTGTAGGCTATAATGAACTATTATAATGTTTTGGAGCGAATTATGGCGTATTTGGAAATTACCCTGTCCACTGTCAGCGGCGGCATCGATACGGTCACCACTGCACTGACTGCCGGCGGATTTGAGGATCTGGTCATTGAAGATCAGGCGGAATTTGAATCTTTTTTGGAGGACAACCGGGCCTACTGGGATTATATTGACGAAAACCTGCAGCAGCATCTGCAGGGGCTTTCTCAGGTAAAGCTGTACTTAGAGGATACGGACACTGCCGGTCTGCAAAAGCTTAACGAACTGGTGGGAGAGCTGAAAGCGAAAAACGGCGATGCATTGGGACAGCTGTCCCTGAACATCACCAAGCTTGCGGAAACCAACTGGGAGGAGAGCTGGAAAGAGAATTATCCGCCCCAGATGGTGGGCAGGAATCTTTGTGTGCTGCCCTGCTGGCTGGAGCAGTCCGAAGCACAGGGGCGGCTGCCGGTGATTTTGGATCCCGGTCTGACCTTCGGTACCGGCGCCCATCCCTCCACCCGGATGGTTATGGAGTTTATGGAAGATATGGATCTTGCCGGGAAAAACTGTCTGGATCTTGGCAGCGGCAGCGGTATTTTGTCCATTACCGCCTTGCGGTTGGGCGCGAAAGCCGCCACCGGCGTGGATATTGACCCCAAAGCCGAGGATATTGCCCGGCAAAATGCTGCCTACAACTGCTTTTCCGGTCCTGAATTTACGGCGCTGACCGGCAAT
>CAZLLC010000221.1:0-1793 GCA_964560245.1 uncultured Oscillospiraceae bacterium
CTCTGATCGTATCTTCCATTATGATCGCGGTGATCACCCTGATCTCCGTTCAGGAACGGACGAAGGAGATCGGCGTGCTTCGTGCCATCGGCGCATCCAAGAAGAATGTGTCCAGTATGTTCAGCGCGGAAACGATCATCATAGGTTTCGCGTCCGGCGCATTGGGCGTGCTGATCACAAAGCTGCTGTGCATTCCCATCAACGCGATCATCCAGAACCTGACGGGGATCGAGAGCCTGGAAGCCTTCCTGCCCTGGAATATAGCGCTGCTGCTGACCTGCATCAGCATTGTGCTGAATGTTCTTGCAGGCGTGATTCCCTCCCGCAGCGCGGCAAAGAAAGATCCCGTTGTGGCCTTGAGAACCGAGTAATTGATAACTATACACCTTAAACCGACTGAAACACTGGACTACGTGGTTGCACATGCGTTGTGCAATAGGAAGAAACTGAAGTGTTCTGCTCAATTGCGGAGTGAGATATAATGTATCCTACCAGATTTTAAGGACCGAATAAAGTGGCTTAAAGAACGCGAACCGCACTGATAGCGAGAATTTGAACTTGGCAAAAAGGTGGCACAAAATTGGCAGAAGAATGACAATGACCTGGCAGAACATCTGTGTTATGATCCTAATATGAGAAACTGGGACTTCGGAAGAAGCCCCAGTTTTCTTGTATATACAACCACTGATGATCGGGATATATGCTCATCTTCGGTTATGTATTCTGAAAGCACTAAAAGTCGAAGCCAGTATTCCGTTTCGGCGGTTTCTTTTAGTGAAATTTGTAATTTTTCAATAAAGTCTGCCTTGCTTATACCATAAATTGCTTCGTTAGCGTTAGCGCCGATGGAGGTTGCACTGCGAATGATCTGTTTGGAGATAACGGTTTCCCGCTTTTCTTTAACCAGATATTTATTGAGCCTTATAATTCGCGCTGCAAAACAGAGAGATTTGTCCAGTAATGGATTATCTATTTTCATATTATTCACGCCTTCATTAAAGAATAAAGAAGAAAGAATAAAGAGAAATACAAAAGCAGCAGGTGAAATGCTTGCATTTCTTATTTGTTCTTTATTCTCTCTTCTTTTAGGCGAGCGTGCTCGCCGCTTTTGGCACCCCAGAAGGAATTCGAATCCCCGACCTTCCGCTTAGGAGGCGGACGCTCTATCCTGCTGAGCTACTGGGGCGTATGCATTAGCATTGTACCGAAAAAAAGGGGCGATGTCAACAAAAAAACAGGGCAAATATTTTGTCAACAAAAAACAGGGCAAATATTTGTACTTTACATATTGGGGTCTTTCGGGTATAATATATCCGGAAAATTTAGAAGAAACGAGTGTAGAAGCTATGAATATTGAATTTGATGCCTATAAGCAGAAGCTGAATGAGATAAAGCCTGCTTTGGATGACCTGGCAGATTCTCTGAATATTGAGGGGCTCAAAAACGAGCTGGAGCGACTGCACGCCATGCAGGAAGCCCCCGGCTTTTGGGACAACCCGGAAAAGAGCCAGCAGATCGTGATGAAAACGAAGTCTGCGGAGAACAAGCTGGACAATTACAGCCGTATGGTTGCTTCCTGGGATGATCTGGTGACGATTTGTGAAATGGCCGCTGAGGAAGACGACGACTCTATGCTGGATGAATTGAAGGAAGGCTTCGAAAAGCTGTCTGCGGATATGGAGCGCTGCCGCTTGCAGACCCTGCTTACCGGCACCTACGATGCCAATAATGCACTGGTATCCTTCCACGCCGGCGCCGGCGGCACGGAGGCGCAGGACTGGTGCCAGATGCTT
>CAZLLC010000222.1:0-1783 GCA_964560245.1 uncultured Oscillospiraceae bacterium
GCTTCGCTCGACAGCTCCCCTCAAAGGGGAGCCTTTCGTGCATACCGCTTTCGATAGTGCGCTAAAAAGCAATTTACAGTACAATCATTGTCAATTGTCAATTCTCAATCGTCCATTTAAAAAACCTGGCAGTCGTATGACTGCCAGGCTTTTTTATTTTGTTTTGATCACACCAGCTTATATACAGTGAACTGGCTGGGGTAGTACGCAGGTTGGGCTGAAGCAACCGTCAGCTTATAGCCACGGAACTTATTCAGGCCGTTTGTGCTGGTATTGCTTGCCAGGACCACCGTGTCATCGCCGGTACCGGCAAAGGTGAACAAACCGTCAGCAAAGCTCCAGCTCCATTCATAGCTGCCCTCCATAATGCCGTTTGTATTGCCGCCCTTAGGAGCAATAGAAACACCGTTTGCATCGGTGATCACTACGCTGTCGCCGTTAACGGTCAGTGTCCATACGCCACCGGCGGGATCGGTAACCTCGTCACCCTCCACAGTGGGCTGTACAGCAGAAAGCCAAGTGCCGTCCAGTACGCCGGGGGCGTAGCCGGTGCTGACCACCAGCACATAGCTGCCGGAGGTGAACTCGGAAGCACTGGTGACCTTCACATACTTGCTGCCTGCGGGCTCGGTGGTTTCGGGCTCTGTTGCTTCAGGCTCGGTAGTAGCAGGCTCAGTCACCTCGGGGGCTTCCTGACTGATCGTATACAAACGGGCCGGGAACTGGGTCACATCCACATTGCCTGCATTATCGCCGGTAATGTAGGAGGTATTGGACACACTGAAGGTGGTGTAGGTGCTGTAGGTGCCCATATAGTAAGCGTTGTTGCCGTCGTAGTCATAGACCAGGGTCTTGACATCGGCATCGTAGGTAAAGTACTCACCGGGTGCTGCTGTTACAAGCTCCAGGCTGCCCTTGCCATAGCCGGGATCACCGTCGGTGCGGTGGTACACGCGGATATAGGTCTTGGTGTTGCCGTTCATAAAGTACAGCAGATAACCGCCGGAAACTTCCTCCAGATACACATCCACAGCTTCGGAGGCATCGGCAGTGGTAGCCAGGCGGTATGTTACGGACTCGGACTCGGTGCTGCCGCCAAAGTACAGCACAGCGCCATCGCCCTTATCCATACCCAGCTTATAGGCCACGCCAGCCTGGATGCTTTCCGCTATCTCCGCCTCAGAAGAGCCGGAAGGTACGGTGGTTTCAGGAACAGTTGTTGTGGGCTCGGTCACATCCGGAGTGCCGGTGCCATCCAGCTTATACAGTGTAAACTCGGAATAGTATGCGGAACTGTACTGTGTATTGGCCAAGGTGGTCAGCTTGTAAGCGCGGAACTTGTTGTCGCCACTGTTGGCGGTGGAGTTACTTGCCAGGCGGACACTCTCTGCGGTAGCATCGAAGGTGAATACGCCGTCAGCAAAGCTCCAGGACCATACATAGCTGTCGCCGGAGATGATGCCGTTGGTGTTAGCAGCCTTCGGTGCGATAGATACGCCGTTGGCATCCGTAATGATCACGCCTCCGTTGCTGACGGTCAATGTCCAAATGCCGCCAGCAGGATCGGTGACCTTGTCGCCTTCCACTGTGGGCAGCACAGCGGAGACCCAAGTGCCGTCCAGCACGCCGGGGGCGTAGCCGGTGCCAACCACCATTACATAGCTGCCGGAGGTAAACTCGGAAGCACTGGTGACCTTCACATATTCGCCGGAGCCGGCAGGCTCGGTGGTTGTGGGTTCAGTGGTCTCAGGCTCGGTAGTAGCAGGCTCAGTCTCCTCGGGTG
>CAZLLC010000223.1:0-1749 GCA_964560245.1 uncultured Oscillospiraceae bacterium
GTCTGAAAAACGGCATCATCAAGGGTGACGACAAGGTCTCCGGTGAGGACTGCCGGGAAGGTATTACGGCGATTATTTCCGTAAAGCTGACCGATGCCCAGTTTGAAGGTCAGACCAAGGCAAAATTGGGCAATGCCTACATCCGTACTTTGGTGGATCAGATCGTAAACGATCAGCTTGCCACCTATTTTGAGGAACACCCCGCCACTGCCAAGACCATTTTGGAAAAGGCAATGATGGCAAACCGGGCAAGAGAAGCCGCCCGAAAGGCAAGAGAGTCCGTCCGCCGCAAGACCGGCTTGGAATCCGGTCAGATGCCGGATAAATTGCAGGATTGTAACGAGCGTGACCCGTCCTTATGCGAAATTTACATCGTCGAGGGTGACTCTGCTGCAGGCTCTGCCATTCAGGGCAGAGATTCCCGATTCCAGGCTATTTTGGCAATGTGGGGTAAAATGCTCAACGTAGAAAAGGCCAGAGCCGATAAGATCTACGGCAACGACAAGCTTTATCCCCTGATCGTGGCACTGGGTGCAGGTATCGGTGAGGAATTTGATATTGAAAAGCTGCGGTATCACAAAGTGGTCATTATGTCCGATGCGGACGTGGACGGCGCCCACATTCGTACACTGCTTTTGACCTTCTTCTTCCGCTATATGCGGCCTTTGATCGAGCACGGCTATGTTTATTCCGCAGTGCCGCCTCTTTACAAGCTGAAACGGGGCAAGACGGAGCGGGTGGCATACTCTGACGAGCAGCGGGATCAGGTTTCTGCCGAACTGCGTGGAGAGAGCAACGCCAAGGTGGAGATCTCCCGGTTTAAGGGCTTGGGTGAAATGGATGCCCACGAGCTGTGGGAAACCACCATGGACCCGGATACCCGCACACTGCGCCGTATTACCTTGGAGGATGCCCGCCGGGCAGACGAGATCTTTACCATTCTGATGGGCGAGCAGGTAGAACCCCGGAAGGAATGGATCGAAAGAAACGCCAAATACGCAGTGAATATTGATATTTAAATACCTTCCAAGAGGTAATGCTGTTAACTTAAGCCTCCCCTGTAGGGGAGGTGCCCAGTGTGCGCACTGGGCGGAGGGGTTTGCAGATGTTTCTGCACCCCTCAGTCATATTGCCTAATATCGGCAATATGACAGCTCCCCTATGAGGGGAGCCAAGGGTGCGGAGCAAATATTTACCCATATACTAATCTTTATAGCATTGCTTCCGGGGGAAGGTATGGCAGAAAAACACAGGAGGTTTCTGAAATGGCAACCCATAATAGAAATTACAAGCCGGAGGACATTCTGTTTCCTAATCAGGCAATAACAGAATCCAATCTGGTGGATGAAATGGAAAAATCCTATATTGAATACGCCATGAGCGTCATCGTGGGCCGTGCCCTGCCCGACGTCCGGGACGGCTTGAAGCCCGTTCACCGCCGTATTCTTTATACGATGTATGAAAGCGGTCTGACATCGGACAAGCCCTTTAAAAAATCTGCCACCTGTGTTGGTGATGTGCTGGGTAAGTACCATCCCCACGGTGACAGCTCGGTTTACGATGCCATGGTTCGCTTGGCGCAGGACTTTTCTATGCGCTATATGCTGGTGGACGGTCACGGCAACTTCGGTTCTGTGGACGGCGACCCGGCTGCTGCCTACCGTTATACCGAGGCAAGACTTTCCAAGCTTTCCAATGAAATGCTGCGGGATATAGACAAGGAGACCGTAAACTGGGATCCCAACTTTG
>CAZLLC010000224.1:0-1655 GCA_964560245.1 uncultured Oscillospiraceae bacterium
CATCCCAACATTCCCATCGGCTGCTCCGAGTATGGCTGTGAAGCGCTGAACTGGCATACCTCCGATCCCCGTCAGGGCGACTACACCGAGGAATATCAGGCGTATTATCACGAAGAGCTGATCAAGCAGCTGTTTACCAGAAAGTATATGTGGGCGACCCACGTATGGAATATGTTTGACTTCGGCGCCGATACCCGTAACGAGGGTGGTGAAAACGGTCAGAACCATAAGGGCCTGGTGACCTTTGACCGTAAGTACAAGAAAGACTCCTTCTATGCTTATAAGGCATGGCTCAGCGACGAACCCTTTGTCCATCTGTGCGGCAAGCGCTATGTGGACCGTGTAGAGGATGTGACCAAGGTCACCGTTTACTCCAACCAAAAGACTGTGGAGCTGTTTGCCAACGGCGTCAGCCTGGGAGTGAAGGAAGCTGCTGACCACTTCTTCTACTTTGATGTACCCAATGCGGGCAAGACTCATCTGGTTGCCGTTTCCGGTGATCTGAAGGATGAAGGCCATATCTGCAAGGTGGATGTGTTCAATGAAGCATACCGCCTGAGAGAGAAGACTGCCATCCTCAACTGGTTTGATATTACCGAAGTAGAGGGTCATTTGAGCCTGAATGACAAGATGAGCGACATTATGGCAACCCTGCAGGGCAAGATGCTGCTGGGCGGTCTGCTGCTGAAGTTTATACCCAAGGGCAAGAACGGCAAGCAGGAAGTTATGGGCTTTGAAATGAACGATTCTATGATGGCGATGCTGGGCGGCTTCACCATCCTGCGTATGCTGGGTATGGCCGGCGGTATGCTGGGCATTGAGATCTCCAAGGAAGAGCTGCTGGAGCTGAATGCCAAGCTGAACAAGATCAAAAGACCCAAGAAATAATAATACTGCACTATAAAAGAACGCGTATTCTTTTCTTGCGCTGCATATAATCTTGGCCCCCTCATTGAGGGGGCTGGATTTTTGCACAGCAAAAAGACTGGGGGAGTGTCCTTATCGTATGATAAGATACTCCCTCTGTTTTTGTCTGGTGGCAAAGAAAAAGGGCTGTCTTGCGACAGCCCCATAAATATTAAGCTTTTACAACGCCTTTTTGCAGGATGATGTTGGCGTAAATAGCGGTTTCGCTGGACTGGAGGATGCAGTAGCATTTCTTTGCCTGCTCATAGAATTCAAAACGCTCGTAAGCGCCCACTGCGTCAGCACCGCGCTGGTCGTGCTTGGCAATGATCTCCTTGTATTTTTCCCAAATGGGGATCTGCAGGTCCTTGTCGCATTCCATCTTTTCCATCAGCATAGCCGGGGTTTGGACATAAGTATCCAGAGGGAAGATCTGCAAAATAGCATCCAGCAGCTCCGGAACGCCAAGACCGTCAGCGCGCAGGTAAATAGCGCCTTCGGCTTTAGCCATAGCCGCGCCGGGGAAATTGCCGTCGCCAATGCAGATGCGGGCGCTGTGACCCATTTCGGACAGAACCTTCAAAAGCTCGGGGGAGAGCACGGGGGAAATACCTTTTAACATACGGGATCCTCCTTATTTTAAATGACTTTCGTTGATCAGAATATGGACATCGTCCAATTGCTTTTGGGAAACAGTGGTGGGGGCATCCATCATCAGGTCCTGCGCGGTCTTGTTCATGGGGAAGGTG
>CAZLLC010000225.1:0-1649 GCA_964560245.1 uncultured Oscillospiraceae bacterium
ATAATCTGCGCAGCAGACACCATAATTTTCCCTTGTCACTTGTCCATTGTCAATTGAATATAAAGTAGCCGATGACGGCAATGCCTAACACAATGCGGTAAATGCCGAATACGGAGAAGCTGTGCTTGCGGACATATTCCATCAGACCCTTGATGACCAGCAGGCTTACCAGGAAGCTGACCACACAGCCAACCACCAGCACACCGATTTCCGTAGCGCCGGCAGATGCACCGGAGAGCATAAATTTCAGGAGCTTCAAGGCGCTGGCGCCCAGCATGGTGGGAATAGCCAGGAAGAAGGAGAACTCCGCGCCGGCGCCACGACCCACGCCCAGCAGTATGGCACCCAAAATAGTGGAGCCGGCGCGGGATGTACCGGGAATCAGGCTCGGGCACTGGAACGCGCCGATCAGCAGTGCCGAGCGGTAATCAATATTGTAAACATTATCGATCTTTGCAGGTCTTTTGGTGTTCAGCTTTTCCACAAACAGAAACGCCACACCGTACAGGATCAGGGTGATGGCCACCACCACATAGTTGTAAAGATGCTCATCCATCCAGTCATCCAGCAGCAGACCGATCACCGCCGAGGGCAGCACTGCCACCACAACCTTGATCCAAAGCTGCCAGGTATCCTTTTTCTGAACCGCATCCTTTTTGGGAGAAAAGGGATTCAGCTTGTGGAAAAACAGCAGGATCACCGCTAAAATGGCACCCAGCTGGATCACCACTTCAAACATTTCCATAAATTCAGCCGACACCTTCAGCTTAACGAATTCATCCAGCAATATCAGGTGTCCGGTAGACGATACAGGCAGCCACTCGGTGATGCCCTCCACGATGCCAAACAGCACCGCCTTCAAAAGCTCAATAAAATCCATAATCCATCCTCTTTTCTATAAAATATCTCATTACACAATTATATTATTGGATTGCAGTAGCGAAAATGTGTCATCTTGAGCAGCTTTGCGAGTCGAAAGATCTTCGCACCAATTAAATTATAAGCAGAATTGATTATGCGTAGATTCCTCCACGCGCTTCGCTTGGTCGGAATGACACCCTTTTTCGATAATGCACCAGTCCCGTTTTCCCTATAAGCATATCGCAAAAGCGATGTATTTGCAAGAAAAATTTGGCTGTTCACATTTTGGGGTCAAAGTATTAACAATTTATTCATTCTATACTGGCTTTTTGCGGTATAATAGGGTAAAATAGAAATAATAACATCTGGAGGAATTTTTATGGCAGTATCGGTTTTGATTATTGAGGACGATAAGAATATTCAGGAGCTGCTGCAGCTTTATCTGGAAAAAGAGGGCTATGCGGTGACCGTTGCCGACGATGGCGGTCAGGGTCTGACCAAATTCCGGGCCATTAAGCCGGATCTGGTGCTTTTGGATGTGATGATGCCGGTAATGGACGGCTGGACCGTCTGCCGCACAATCCGCAGTGAAAGTCAGACCCCCATCATTATGCTCACCGCCAAAAGTGAGCTGGATGACAAGATCACCGGTCTGCAAAACGGCGCGGACGATTACATCACCAAGCCCTTTGAGATGAAGGAGCTGATCGCCCGCATCAAGGCACTTCTGCTCCGCAGCCATCGAGGCGGGGATACGGCAAAAGCCCGGCGGCTGGTATTTGACAGGC
>CAZLLC010000226.1:0-1632 GCA_964560245.1 uncultured Oscillospiraceae bacterium
GCCAGAAGGGACTCGAACCCCTGACCTACTGCTTAGAAGGCAGTTGCTCTATCCAACTGAGCTACTGGCGCATCTATGGAGCGGGTGACGGGAATCGGACCCGCGTATCCAGCTTGGAAGGCTGGTGTTCTACCATTGAACTACACCCGCAAATCCTGTTCAGCTATAGGATTTTAGCATAATAATGCCCCAATGTCAAGGTTCATTTTGGAGAATTGCCGGTATTTTTTTAAAAATTACATCTGCAACCGCGCCTTCCGCGCAATTACAAACCGTTTCGTAGCGGTCTGCGATCATACCGTCAGCAGGGCAGTAGGCATAGTCCGCGCCATCAAGCATAGTGATGTCATTGGGGGCGTCGCCGATGCAGATCAGTATTTTCTTCCCCAATTCCTGCTGCAGAAGCTTTGCGGAGCGGAGCTTGGACACACCCTTGGCGTGAATATCCACGATCCGGGCGCAGGCGCGGAACACATCCACTTTATCGCCGTAGGTCTGACGGATATAGTCCTCCACCTGCGCAAAAAGCTGCAATTCTTCCGTTGTTGCTTCGTACATATCCGCAACGGTGGTCTGTCGCATTTCTCCGTAGAAAGACGCTTTGATAAAGGGCTGGGGGATGCTTTCCGGTGTGGCGTAGTCCCAGGCACACCGGTTGTTTTCGGAAAATTTTTCCCACTGGGCATTGGGGCAGAGCAGATAGTGGGCATTCACGCCCTGAATTTCAAGAGGAAGCTGAGGGAAATGGGCTTGCAGATCCCGTAACAATTGGGCTGCGTCCAATTCAATGGGGGAAAATTGGGTCAGCTTTTTCGTCTGCACATCATAGGCGGCAGAGCCGTTATACAGCAGCAGGGGCGCATTTACCGGCACGAAGGGGATCACATTGTGAAGGCACATGGGCACACTTCTGCCGGTGTTGACTGTAAAAGTGCCGCCGTTTTCCATAAAATAACGGATGGCTTCAATGTTTCGCTCAGGGATGGTGGCGTCCGGGGCTGTCAGCGTCCGGTCAAAGTCCACAGTTAATAATATATCTGAGAAGATACCCATAAATTACCTCTTTTCAAGCTTTTGCAGTACAGCCTGAAAATATTCCGGCAGGTCTGCGTGGACGATCACGATGTGCCCGTCCCGGGGGTGGGCAAAGCTCAATATTCCGGCGTGGAGACACTGGCTGTCCTGCCCTAATTCCGGCTTTTTGTGACCGTAGACCGTGTCGCCCAAAATAGGATGCCCGATGTGGGCCATATGGACGCGGATCTGATGGGTACGACCGGTTTCCAGGCGGCAGCGGATATGCGTATAGCCCCGGTAGCGGGCGACTACCTCCCAATGGGTCACAGCATTGCGGGAGCTACGGGCGGTGACGCACATTTTCTTCCGGTCTGTGGGATGGCGTCCGATGGGGGCGTCCACTGTGCCGCTGTCCTCTTTTAAATTGCCGCAGACGATGGCTTCGTAAGTCCGTGCCATAGAGTGGTCTTTCAGCTGAGAAGCCAGGAAAGTATGGGCAAAATCGTTTTTTGCAATGGCCAAAAGCCCGGAGGTGTCCTTGTCGATGCGGTGGACGATGCCGGGGCGCAGCTCCCCGTTGATGCCGGAGAGCCGCTCCCCGCAGTGGTACATGAG
>CAZLLC010000227.1:0-1613 GCA_964560245.1 uncultured Oscillospiraceae bacterium
AGCAGGTACCTGCTTCGCCGAAGCCGCAGTGAGGAGTCTGGTTCTTGGCACGCTGTTGCCAGGTGTCTGCACCCACTTTAGCTGCGTTTTCCAGCAAAGAGTTGGTGGCAGCTTCCATCTCCTCAACGGTGGTAGTAAATGCCCAATCCTTCAAAGTGATTTCCTCCTAAATACAAGATTTCGTATCCCGCACCCTGAGAGCGCAGTGATACATAATACTTCATTGTCTATTCTATCATTTTTTACCGGAAAGTCAATGCTTCTTTGCAATGATTTCGACCTTTTTTCCTATCCCCCTCCCCGGGATAACGGAATTGACAATGGGGAGCGATAGGAGCGCTGCCCGCGGCAGATGAAGCCACTTGAGCGAGTGGCTGCGGTCGGCAGATGACGCAGCCGCCCCGACGGCAAGGAATATACCGGGCACCGCAACAGGACAATTATTTTTGCTGTAAATTATTGTTTAGAGCACTGTCATAAGAAGTATGCACCAAAGGCTCCCCTTTGAGGGGAGCTGTCAGCGAAGCTGACTGAGGGGTGGAGAACCTGCACGCATAGCAAAACACCCCTCAGCCATATTGCCTAAAATCGGCAATATGCCAGCTCCCCTCAAAGGGGAGCCTTTGGTGTGCTAAATTCTGATTTATCTGCTGAATTGACTTTAGTGTTAAATGATGATAAAATTCTTTATAATGAATTGTTTGGAGGTCGTTTATGACTTATCTGTTTATGGCTGTTTTTGCCGGGCTGATCGTAGCTGCGGATCAGCTGACCAAATATCTGGTGGTGGCGCAGATCCCGCTGTACACCACAGTTGATGTGCTGCCGGGGCTGTTCAGCCTCACCTACGTGCAGAACGACGGCGCGGCATTTTCTATGCTGGAAGGACAGCAGTGGCTGTTTGCCCTGATATTTTTGATCTTCACCGTGCTTTTGATATGGGAATTTCGCAAAAAAACCCTACCCCTGAAGAAATTTGAATACTGGTGCATCGCCGCTGTGTACGCAGGCGGCTTGGGCAATATGATCGACCGGATCCGGTTGGGCTACGTGGTTGATATGATCAAGACGGAATTTATAAATTTCCCCGTATTTAATGTTGCCGACATTTTCATCACCTGCGGCTGTATTGCCCTGATGGTGCATTTGATCTTCTTCAACAAGGAATTTTGGAAGGACGAAAAGAAATGATCCTTTACGCAGATATTTCCGGCGAACGGCTGGACGCCTTTCTTGCCCGCAGTGCAGACCAAATGAGCCGGTCTGCTGCCCAAAAGCTGATTGAAGCCGGCTGTGTCACCTTAAACGGCAAAGCCGCCAGGAAAAACGACCGGCTGGAGCCCGGTGATCAGGTGTGCTTTGAGCTGCCGGAACCTCAGCCGGTAAATATTGTGGCAACAGATATTCCTCTTGATATCGTTTATGAGGACGAGGATGTTCTGGTCATCAATAAGCCCAAGGGGCTGGTTGTCCACCCTGCCGCCGGTCATCAGGACGACACCCTGGTCAACGGTCTGCTGTTTGCCAAGGGAAGCGCCCTTTCCGGCATCAACGGGGAGCTGCGCCCCGGTATCGTCCATGGCCTCGACAAGGACACTTCCGGGCTTTTGGCC
>CAZLLC010000228.1:0-1608 GCA_964560245.1 uncultured Oscillospiraceae bacterium
GGATCTCCACCTGACCGTCGGCAATTTCCGGTGTTTCCAGCTCAAACAGGCGGCGCACCACATTGGGATGGGTGCGGGAAACATTGACCAGCGGACCCCGGGTAGCACGGTGCACTTCCAGCACGTATACACGGATCAGGTCGCCGGGGGCGTAGCTCTCGCCGGGGATCTGCTCTGCCACACGCAGCACTGCATCGCTCTGCTCCGTGCCCTGACCGATGCGGACGAAAATGTCGCCGTTGGGCTCGATGCGCAGCACGGTGCCGGTCAGCAGCTCAGCAGACTTGGAGGAATAGCTTTCATAAGCGATGCCCCGTTCTGCTTCACGGATGCCCTGAATGACCACCTGCTTGGCAGTCTGGGCAGCAATGCGACCGAACTTCTGAAAATCCACGGGCAGCTGAACGGTCTCACCTGCCTGTACATTGGGATCGATCTTCCGGGCTGCATCGATATGGATCTGAACAGAAGGCTCCTCCACTTCCTCCGCCACGGTCTTGACCAGGTACATAAAAAGACCCTTTTCGCTCAGGTCTACCACCACATTTTCTGTGGGGATGTCCTTGTCGTTTTCCTGATCTTTTCTGTAGGCATTGGTCAGTGCCTGCTTCAGGCGCTCCACCATATACTCCACAGGGATGCCCTTGAGCTTTTCCAGTTCACGCAGGCTGGAGAAGATCTCCGCGCCGATGTCCACCTTGGGGGCTTCGGTCTTTTTGGCTCTTGCCATTTCTCTAATTCCTCCTTATCAGAATTCCACCCGAAGCCGCGCCAGCGCAACCTCGGACTTTTCAAATGTGATCGTTTCCTTACCCGCTTCCACCGTGATCCGGCCATCCTGATAGCCCCGGAGAATACCGGGAATTTCCTTCAGGCCGCCCAGGGGGCGGTACAGTTTTATTGTAACGGGACTTCCCATAAACTGTTCAAAATCAGAAGGTCTTTTCAGTGCCCGTTCCAGACCGGCAGAGCAAACCTCAAAATGATAGCTTTCCGCGATGGGGTCTTTTTCATCCAAAATCGGGTCAATTGCCCGGGCAACGGCTTCGCAGTCGTCGATGCTGATGCCGCCTTCCTTGTCGATGTAGATCCTTAAGAAGCGCTCAGAGCCTTCCCGAACATACTCCACATCCCAAAGGGTGCAGCCCTTCTCTTCCACGATGGGCTTGCTGAATTGGGTCACCAGGTCTGTTACTTTCAAACAATCGCCTCTTTCTTAAATTTCTTCCACACTCAGTAAGAAAGAGAGGGGCAAGCCCCTCTCTTCCGCAAATGTCAATACTTATCGTGGTGTATTATAGCACTGATATCCGGCTTTTGCAAGAGGCTTTTTGCGAGAATTTTGAATTTTTTCTTTATAATTCTCCATTTTCGATGCCAATTGGCAGTCCCTGCACGTATTTTTGGTCCCAATCGTCATCAAACAAGCCTGTTGTGGGACTACCCAACGCCAGGTCATCCGCCAGTATATTCAGGATCTGCGCCGGCTCCAGACTTTCCAGATAAAACTCCGGCAGCGCCTGCGCGCCCATTTTTGCGCCTAAGATGGCGCCGGTGACAGCGCCCACCGCCGCACTGCGTCCGGAATGGTTTACCGACAGGATCATC
>CAZLLC010000229.1:0-1572 GCA_964560245.1 uncultured Oscillospiraceae bacterium
AGGCTCAGCTCGGGCTTCCACTCGCCCTTGGGCTTACCCATATGGGAGCACAGAATGACCTTTGCACCCTGATTGACCAGATACTCGATGGTAGGCAGAGCTGCCACGATCCGCTTATCAGAGGTGATCTTGCCGTCCTTTGTGGGGACGTTGAAATCGCAGCGGCACAGCACGCGCTTGCCGGCAACACTGATGTCTTCAATAGATTTCTTATTGTAGTTCATTGTAATTCCTCCATATTTCATCGGGAGCTTACTCCCGCATTTTACCGTAGTCTGTCAGCCCGGGAAAGCCGGTCTGACGCAAAGCCTCATACACCGTGATCGCCACGGCGTTGCTCAAATTCAGGCTCCGTGCCTCCTCACGCATCGGCAGGCGCACGCAACACGCCCGGTGCTGCTCCAAAAAATCCTCCGGAAGGCCTTTGGTCTCCTTGCCGAAAAACAGGTAGCTATCCGGCGTAAATGCTGCTTCGGTATAGCTTTGGGGCGCTTTGGTAGACAGGCACCACAGATCCTGCACATCGTTTTTCAGGAAAAAGTCTGCAAGGTTTTCATAAACCCGCACATCCACCAAATGCCAGTAGTCCAAGCCTGCCCGCTTGACCGCTTTTTCAGAAATATCAAAGCCCAAAGGCTTGATCAGATGCAGTCTGCTGCCGGTAGCAGCGCAGGTCCGGGCAATATTCCCGCAATTTTGAGGGATCTCCGGCTCAACCAATACGATATTCAGCATCTTGATCCCCCCTTGCGCTCACTCGCTCTATTGTATGACAAACTTCCCACAAAATCAATCTAAAAATTGCAAAAATTTCAACTTTTTTTAATTGTTTTTTCAGTAATGGCACCATAATGTATGAAAAGCTGCTCCCTCAAAATCTATATGCGGGGAATGACCCGTGTGTCAATGACACTCAGTTAAGCCTCCCTCTGATGAGGGAGGTGGCTGAGCGCAGCGAAGACGGAGGGAGAGAAACTACCCCTCAGTCAAAAATCGGTTCCGAAGTGCCGATTTTTGCCAGCTCCCCTGACAAGGGGAGCTAAGGGCCGTTCCCCACGGGGCGTCCGTAGGAAGGCATATATGCCTTCCGCAAAGGCTCCCCTTGGAGGGGAGCTGTCAGCAAAGCTGACTGAGGGGTGAACAGAGTTATAAGAGAATTTTCGCGCCATCGAAAGAGTGTAGGGCGGTGCCTTGATGCCGCCGCCAAAGCATATTGCAGCGCAAATAACGGACTTTCAAAAGCGCGTGTCATCCTGAGGAGCGCAGCGACGAAGGAGCTTCGCAGTGCATAATTACTTGGCAGTATCGATGGTGCGAAGATCTTTCGACTCGCTCCGCTCGCTCAAGATGACACAGTTTTCGGTGCTGCGATCCTTAACCTCGCGACTTGGTGCCGCCGGTGGTTTTGCAACGCAAAACCCCATCACCGCAGGTGATCTATTCGAACATCCGGGAGTAATATCACATATTACTTAGCGCACTAAAAAGCCTCCCCTGCAGGGGAGGTGGCCGAGCAAAGCGAGGTCGGAAGGGTGAAAAAGTCGTTTTGTGGTAGTTTTCCACCCCTCAGTC
>CAZLLC010000230.1:0-1554 GCA_964560245.1 uncultured Oscillospiraceae bacterium
AACTATTTTTATCAGAGCAACGGTTTTGATTTCACGCTGAAATGTATTTGCAGCGGCAGTTTCGCCTTGCTTGGCATCATAAATCTTTGCTATGCGCTTATAACAAAACAAGTGGGTATTAGATTTCATATCGGTATGTCTGCCGGTTTGCTATTGGCTTTTCTCGGTGATGTTTTAATTGGTTATGACTTTATCATCGGTGCAGCCACCTTTGCAATCGGTCATATCTGCTTTGTTATCGCATATTGTTTTTTGCAAAAGTTTAGCGTGCGTGATTTGATTCCAAGCGGAATACTGTTTCTCGGCGCACTGATATTTTTATTGTTCTGCCCGTTACTTACCTTTGAAGTCCCGATATTTAAAGTGGTTTGTATTGTTTATGCATTGATTATTTCTTTAATGCTTGGCAAGGCAATCGGCAATCTTATAAAGGAACAAAATGCTTTGACTATAACTATTGCAACAGCAAGTGCGTTGTACTTCTTTTCTGACCTTATGCTTGTTTTTGACTGGTTTATCGGTCTTTGGAGCTGGACAGATCATGCTTGTATGGGAACCTATTATCCCGCACTTTGTTTATTAGCTTTTGCTATGTATATTAAAACTAAAATTTCAAAAAAGGATTGATTGAATTGAAAACAAGAATTATTGTAGACTCTACCGCCGATTTAATGCCCGAATACAAGGAACGTGTACAAATTGTACCGCTTACTGTGCATTTTGGCGATCAGGAGTATATCGATGGCGTAACCATCGACCATAAAACATTTTATGAAAAACTCGTAGAAAGCGATGTGCTTCCTACCACAAGCCAAGCCACTCCCGATGCTTTTATGAAGGAGTTTGATAAGGTTAAGAAAGCCGGCGAAGCGGCAGTTGTTATTACAATTTCGTCTAAGCTCTCCGGCACCTATCAGAGTGCAACTATTGCGGCATCCGAATATGATAATATTTATATTGTTGATAGTGGCACCGCAGCAATGGGTAGCGGTATATTGGTTGAAATGGCATTTGAACTTTTAGAAAAAGGACTGGATGCCAAGACTATTGCCGAAAGACTTGAAGAAGAAAAGAAAAAGATTATTATTGTTGCTTTGGTTGATACACTTGAATATCTTAAAAAAGGCGGCCGTGTATCTAAAACCGTTGCTTTTGCAGGCGGTATATTAAATATCAAGCCGGTTCTTTCGGTTATTGACGGCGAGATCAACACGCTTGGAAAAGCACGTGGTTCTAAAATGGGCAACAATTTGCTTGTTCAGGAAATTGAAAAAGCAGGCGGCGTAGATTTCAGCAAACCCGTAATGCTTGGTTACAGCGGCCTTTCTGATGCATTGCTTCTTAAATACATAGAAGACAGCAAACACCTTTGGGAAGGAAATATCCAAGAAGTGCGCTATACTACTATTGGCAGTGTTATCGGTACACACGCAGGCCCCGGTGCAGTAGTTGTTGCGTTTTTCAAAAAATAACTTTCGAGCAAAATTTATAAAAATGATAAGGCAACGTCAGCTCGGCGTTGCCTTATTTCTTTAAATCGACACTTTTAGTGAA
>CAZLLC010000231.1:0-1543 GCA_964560245.1 uncultured Oscillospiraceae bacterium
TCGCTCGACAGCTCCCCTCAAAGGGGAGCCTTTGGTGCATACCGCTTTCGATGGTGCGTTAAACAATAATTTATAGTACTAATTGTCAATTAAAGAGGGCACCGATGGCGCCCTCTTATGTGTTATTCACTTGATTGGACTTCTTTTAAAAGAATACGGTCTTCAAAGCCGCCCCGCTTTTCCCGCTTTTGATCACGGATCTGCAGCAGCTCCTGCCAGGTATAGCCCCGGGCCTTCACCGTTGCTTCCATTACTTCCAAAAGATCTGCCAGCTCCTCCAAAGCCTTACTCTCACGGTACTCCGCCAGTTCTTCTGTCAGCTTTTCGTCCAGCTTGCGGATGTATTCATCCTCTGTCAGCACCTGTGTTATGCAGGTCTGACCGTTCCTCTCAATGATCTGGGGGATCTTATCCCGCACCAGTTTATTATACACGATTTTCTTCATGCTGCCATCATAAACACGAAATACAGGATGATGTAAATAACCACCAGCGCACCGATCACAGCGAGCATAGGCAGGAACATCATACGCACCGCGTTCCAGTAGGTATGCCAGGCATCCTTAGCCTTTACCCGGTGGGTGATATCCCGGCTGCCCAGGCGAAAACCGCCCTGCACACCGGACATATCCGCCAGTGTTCTACCGTCATCCACATATACGGTTTTTTCTTTCTTGTTTTGTTTGCCCATTTTCGATATTCCTCTCAAAGCAGTAACCAATGATAAATTTGGCAAGTATGAATGGCGAGAGATTGTGCCTCAAATCAAAGTTTGGAAACCGCAGACATACTTTGTGTATTTCAAGGTTTTCAAACTGAAGAGTTGGGGCACAAGATCCGTCAGAAACGCAGACAAATTTTTCAGCGGTTACTCTTCTAAAAGATGGCAGGCAGCAAAGTGACCTTCACCATACTCCTTGTATTCCGGCGGAACGTGCTTACACACTTCCTTGGCGTAGGGACAGCGGGTATGGAACCGGCAGCCCTTGGGCGGATTGGCAGGTGAAGGAATGTCGCCTTCCAGCTTAATGCGTTCCATTTTTACCGTGGGGTCCGGATTGGGCACTGCAGAGAACAGCGCCTTGGTATACGGATGAAGGGGATTGGTGAAGATATCTTCCTTGGTGCCGAATTCCATCATGGCGCCCAAATACATCACGCCGATCTTGTCGGAAATAAACTTCACAACAGACAGATCGTGGGAAATGAACACATATGCCAAATTCATCTGCTTCTGCAGATCCTTCAGCAGATTGATGATCTGCGCCTGAATGGAAACATCCAGCGCGGAGACCGGCTCGTCACAGATCACCAGCTTAGGATTGACAGACAGGGCGCGGGCAATACAAATTCTCTGACGCTGACCGCCGGAGAATTCGTGGGGATACCGCTCGTAGTAGTAATCCCGCAGACCGCACTTTTCCATCAGCTCCAGCACATATTCCTTGGTCTGCTCCTTGGGAACGATGTTGTGGACCTCCACAGGCTCGCTGAGGATGCCGCCAACAGTACTTCTGGGGGGCAAGGAGGAATAGGGATCCTG
>CAZLLC010000232.1:0-1540 GCA_964560245.1 uncultured Oscillospiraceae bacterium
TTTGGTATATTCACAGATCGAAGAAAAAGGGCATTCAGTGCATCGGTTGCCCGGACAGCAGTGCCTGCTCCGGAAAATGCGGTGAATGCCAATGCCACTGTAAGAATTGACAATTGACAATGGACAATTGACAATTAAACCGCCTTGAAAGCAATATGATCATGTGGGGGACACCCATTTGCAGCGACGATATTAAGTAATATACTGCAGCACCGAAAAATGTGTCATTGCGAACCAGTGACTGATGTCACTGGTGTGGCAAGCCGTCCCCCTGTAACGAAAGCCCTGTAATCGCAAGATTTTTTATAGGCGTTACGGATTCCCACGCCACTAAAGAGACCTGGCTCGGAATGACATTGTGTTTTCGATAGTGCGACTTAACTAAGTGACATTGCCCTCCGGGGTGTCCAAAATAGAAAAATCGGCACAAAAGTGCCGATTTTTCTTGTATTTTGCGTTCTCCATCTTGATGTTCTTATTCCTCTGAATTGGTTCAACCTGTTTTGGGTTAAAAGTCAATAATCTGTTTTAGGTTATTATAGAATATACGCAGAGGTGAATGTAATGTATAAAAGAATTCGGGATCTTAGGGAGGACCGGGATCTGACACAAAAGCAGGTTGCACAAATACTTGGTATGTCCCAAACCGGCTATTCCAAATATGAAACCGGAGAAAATGATATTCCAACAGCTATTTTGATCAAGCTTGCAGATCTATATAAGACTTCGATAGATTATCTTTTGGGAAGAACGGATCAAAAATAAGCTGCAGTACGGTTACTGCATAAACAAAAAAGGCGCTGTCTCAAAACTACTGAGACAGCGCTTTTTAATATTCATTTCCGAAGGAAATACCTTCATTGTCAATTGTCCATTGTCAATTGTCAATTGGTATTATTGCCCTTGGGCTTGCGGTGGTGGTAGTGTCGGCGGTGGTGATTGTTTTTCTTTTTGCCTTCCCCGGCAGCTTGCTCCTGTTCGGGCGCCACTTTTTGCTCCTGCTGGTTTTTTTCCGGCTTTTTAGCCTCCTTCTGGGGCTTTTCTGCCTTTTTAGGCTCTGCTTGCGGCTTTTCCTTTTGTTCCTGCTGGGGCTTAGCGGGCTTATTCTTATGCTTGCGGGCAGGCTTTGCTTCCTGCTGCTTTTCCGGCTTTTCTTCCACAGCTTCTGCCACCGTGTCATTACTGTAACGGAACTTGATGGGATCTAAGGACAGCAGCTTTTCTTCACTTTCAAAACGGCGTCGGGGTCCTCTGCCGCCGGAGATCGGCGCAAGGTCCGCAGGAATGGGCGGATCGGTTTTTTTTGCCTTACCGCTGCGCAGTACAGCGATCTCGTCATTTCTGTATACACCCACAGTTTCCGGCTGATCCTCCATCCGGACCTTCACCCGCTGGCGCAGCAGCTCCACCTCCACGATGGTGCCCCGTCCGTCAGGGGTATCTACAAAGGACTCGTTTTTGGGACTGTTTTTCAGCAGATCCTCATAGGCATCCTGCTCATATTTCAAGCAGCACATCAGCCGTCCGCAGGTGCCGGAGA
>CAZLLC010000233.1:0-1517 GCA_964560245.1 uncultured Oscillospiraceae bacterium
CGACTCCGCCGGAAATGTGATCTATACCAGCATCGTCAAATTGACTGTGAAATAATGATAAAACCGCCCACTGATCCCAGTGGGTGGTTATCATATGTAGGTGTCGATGCCCACATCGACCCGGTGGAAAAAGTTGCGACTCTATGCAAGTTCTCGGGGATTTCGGAACATTTTCATTAGGGCAGATGTGGGCATCAATGTCATTAAGTTAAGGCGTACCATCGACAAAGCGATGTCATTCTGAGCAAGCGAAGCGCGTCGAAGAATCCACGCACAAGCAATTTTGTTTCAGATTTAATCGGTGCGAAGATCCTTCGACTCCGCTTTGCTCCGCTCAGGATGACACGCGCTTTTGAAAGTCCGTTCTTTGCTGCGCAATATGCTTTGGCGGCGGCACCAAGGCGCCGCCCTACGATTCTTTCGGTGGTGCATATGTAGGGGACGGGTTGCCCGTCCCGGATAAAACATCTTCCACATTTGGGACGGGGAACCCGTCCCCTACAATTTATATTATTTTCTGTCGGCTACGCTTTGGCGGATCAGTGCGCGGCGCAGTCTTGCCTGAGCCAAACGAATATCTGTATCAGCAGCTTTTTTATCCTGCAACACAGTTCTTGCGCGGGCTTCTGAGCGCTCAGAACGGCTTTTATCGATCTCATTTGCCCATTCAAAGGTGGTGGGCACCAGTGTGGCTTTGCCGTCCATCACAGACAGCATACCGCCCATACAGGCAGCAAACCTTTTTTCACCGTCTGTAATGATCATCGCCTGCCCCATACCCAAAGGCACAACACAGTTGATATGACCTGCCAATACACCAAGATCTCCGGTGGTGGTACGAACGATCAGCTCTTCTACATTACCGTCAAACTTCAGTCCGTCAGGGGTCACGATCTTCAGGGGAAAAGGCGTCATACATTCTGCCCCTTCCACTTCTCAACCACATCGTCAATGGAGCCGGCAAACAGGAAGAAGGATTCAGGGATCGCATCGTGCTTACCTTCAATGATCTCCTTAAATCCACGGACGGTTTCTTTAAGCGGCACATACTTGCCCTGATAGCCGGTGAACTGCTCCGCAACACTGAAGGGCTGGGACAGGAAGCGCTGCACCTTTCTGGCACGGTTCACCGTCAGCTTATCTTCCTCGCTCAGTTCATCCATACCCATAATGGCAATGATATCCTGCAATTCCTTATACCGCTGCAGCATACTCTGCACAGCTCTTGCAACATCGTAATGCTCCTGACCAACCACATCGGGGGTCAGAATTCTGGAGGAGGAGCTCAGCGGATCTACTGCCGGGTAAATACCCAAAGAGGCAATACCACGGTCCAGTGCGGTGGTAGCATCCAGGTGGGCAAAGGTGGTGGCAGGTGCCGGGTCCGTATAGTCGTCAGCAGGCACATAAACCGCCTGGACAGATGTAATAGACCCGTTTTTTGTGGAGGTGATCCGCTCCTGCAGCGCGCCCATTTCCGTTGCCAAGGTATGCTGATAACCAACTGCAGAGGGCAT
>CAZLLC010000234.1:0-1503 GCA_964560245.1 uncultured Oscillospiraceae bacterium
CGGCACCACCAAGCTGATCATTGCCCAGCGGGTGTCCTCTGTGCAGGATGCGGATATGATCATCATTCTTGAAAACGGTATGGTCGCAGGCGTGGGTAACCACGAGGAGCTTCTGAAGACCTCCCATATCTACCGTGAGGTCTACGAATCCCAGAAGAAGGGAGGAGATGAATAATGCCTCCTGTAAGAATGTCCGGCGACGGCCGTAAAGCGAAAAATCCCGGCAAGACCTTCCTGCGGCTGCTGGGTTATATGAAAAGATATGTTCCCAATCTGGTGGGCGTGCTGATCTGCATTATCGTTTCCGCTGTGGCGCAGACCAACAGCAGTAAAGCGCTGGGCGCCATTGTGGACGACTATCTGCTGCCTATGGTGGCAGCAGGCTCCACAGATTTCGGACCCTTGATCCAGTATCTGATCCGCCTTGTCTGCATCTTTGCTGCCGGTATGGTAGCAAGCTTCCTGAACCAGTTTTTGATGGTATCTGTCAGTCAGGGCTCTCAAAAGGTGATCCGTGACGAATTGTTTACCAAAATGCAGCGGCTGCCCCTGCGGTACTTTGACCGCAACACCGCCGGTAACCTGATGTCCCGTTACACCAGCGACATCGACACCCTGCGGCAGATGATCTCCCAGTCCATTCCCCAGTGTGTTTCCTCGGTGATCACCATCGTGGTGGTTTTTGCCACAATGCTGCAGACCTCCTGGATCCTGACCTGCGTGATTTTGGTAACCGTCAGCGTGATCTTCTTTGTTACCGTCAAGGTGGTGGGTGCTTCTGCCAAGTATTTTATCGGGCAGCAGCGCTCTCTGGGCAAGCTCAACGGCTATGTGGAGGAAATGATCAGCGGTCAAAAGGTGGTCAAGGTATTTAACCACGAGGATGCCTGCAAAAAGGAATTCGACCAGCTGAACGAGGAGCTGTGTGAAAACGCCTACACCGCCGGCAAGCTGTCCAACCTGATGGGACCGCTGAATAACAACTTAGGCTATATCCAGTACGCCATTTTGGCTGTGGTGGGCGGCATCATCGTGGTTTCCTCCGGCGGCAGTCTGCTCACCATCGGCAATCTGATGACCTTTATGCTGCTGTCAAGAACCTTTAACCAGCCCATTTCTCAGGTCAGCAATCAGATCAACGCCATCGTGATGGCACTGGCCGGCGCGGAACGGATCTTCGAGATGATGGACGAAGCTCCGGAGGTGGACGACGGCTATGTGACGTTGGTCAACGCCAAAATCGATGAAAACGGCAAAATCACCGAGTGTGTCGAGCGCACCGGTCACTGGGCGTGGAAGCATCCCCATCAGGCAGACGGCACGGTGACCTATACCGAGGTCAAAGGCGACATCACAATGTATAATGTGGACTTTGCCTATGTACCGGAAAAGACTGTGCTGCACGATGTTTCCCTGTATGCCACACCGGGACAGAAGATCGCCTTTGTGGGCGCAACCGGCGCCGGCAAGACCACCATCACCAACCTGATTAACCGGTTCTAT
>CAZLLC010000235.1:0-1451 GCA_964560245.1 uncultured Oscillospiraceae bacterium
CCCTGACAAGGGGAGCTAAGGGTGCTGTGCAATGTTTACACTTTTCCTTAACTTAATGACATTGCCCCAATGGGACCTCGCTTTTATTATTGCTCGGTGGACTCGAACCGGAGGTGAGAGTCTGGGGAGAGAGGGGAGCGCTTCCAGTGGCAGATGAAGCGTCCCGATTGAGTTGCAGCGGTCTATATCTTCAAGGCGGCTTTGACCGCCGACGAAAATATAGGGTACCGCAACAGGATGCTGGCACCATAATATCTACCGCAGATTAATATATTTCGTTCTGCTGCACTATTTTGTCATTACTATGAGAATGGAATGGTTTATCTTGACAAGTTTTTGTTAATATAGTACCATCATTACGAAGAAGGTGGCATTGCAATGAAAAAATTTACATTTACAAAGGGTAGATTAATTGGTTTTATCTGCGCTGTATTGCTCCCTGTAATGGCAATTGGACTTGGCATCTTGATGCTAATCAATGATGTAATGCTAAACATAGGATTTGCGATTACATATTGCATCATTCCGTTGATTACGGCAGGCCTTCTTGGTTGGTGCATTTTCTTTAATTGTAAGACCTGGAAAAAATGCGTTTTATCCGGTGTGATCTTGGCTTTGTTTCTGATGGTGTTTCTCTTTTCCTCATTTCTTATAGGATGGATACAGGTAAAGCATTACAAGTCAGATGAAGCAGTGCAGCAGTATTCCTCTGTAAAAAAGCGAAAGCAATATGATGCCGGAATTGTCTGAACTTGGTAATACTACGGATATAGAACATTATAATGTTTTTTCTGCCTTCTACATCTTTTCCACTGAAACAGATTATTTGATTTGTCGTTATACACAAGAGGAATATGAAATCCAGAAAACGCGCTTAGACACAGCGTATACTTTTCAAACAGAAACGATAACGGATGATTATTCGAATTGTGAACCGATGATCGAAATTGATGGATATCAGTTTAGAATGCTATCTAATGAAGCGTATGACCTCTATTTTCCTAAAAACATAGTTTTAATTGGTTGTTCGGACGAAGCACGGGAAATTGTATATTTGGAATTCTATGATCTTGATTTGGATTTTGTAGACTCACTGAAAGATTTTATTACCGACGAATGTGGATGGAAATACATTCGTTAATATAGAAATCACTCATTTAGCAAAGGTAACGATTTTTTCAACTGCATTGCATTGTGTCCAATATTGTAATCTTTGCCAAAAAGAATGACCCTTTTTAGGGTCAATGTCATTAAGTTAAGGAATGCAGTACCGAAAACTGTGTCATTGCGAACCAGTGACCGACGTCACTGGTGTGGCAATCCGCTCCTCTTATGGTAAGAACTCTGTGATCAAATGACTTTTACAGGAGTAACGGATTCCCACGCCAGTGTGCGCACTGGCTCGGAATGACATCGCTTTTTCGATGGTATGCCTTAACTTAATGACATTG
>CAZLLC010000236.1:0-1444 GCA_964560245.1 uncultured Oscillospiraceae bacterium
CGGTGGAGTTTTCCTTCACACGCCAGTCGTTGATCTGCAGGTAGTTGTCCACCAGATCCTTATAGTTGAGCAGTGCGGAATTGACGTTACGCACCTTTTCCCGCTGCTTGCGGTACAGAATGTAGGCCTTTGCCACATCCGCGTAGCCGGATTCAGACAGAACCTGCTCCACGGAGTCCTGAATATCCTCCACAGCGATCAGACCGTCCTTGATCTTCATTTCAAAAGCGGAAGTGACCTGCAAAGCCAGCATATTGATCACACTGGGGTGATAATTGCGACCCAAAGCATCGAATGCCTTGATCATCGCGCCGCTGATCTTGCTGATGTCAAACTCCGCGGTAATGCCATCTCTTTTTAACACCTGATACATAATAAAATCCTCCATATATAGTAAAAATACAGGCATTGCCTGTAAAAATGGGCAACGCCTGTATTATAGCATAAAGTCGATTTTTGTCAATATGTTGTATGGGTGATATTTTATTAAACACAATATATTGTGTTCGTCAATCAACGCCGCGTATCTCTGCCTTGTGGACAAAAGGGAAAATGACCTCCAAAAAGTCCAGTAATTCCGTCTTTTCCGGCGCGTGGAGTCCACCGGTGAGAACACTGCCGCGGTGGGTATAAGCCTGCAAAAAAATTTTTTTCGGCTTTTTATCGGGGCATATTTTTTGAAACCACTGTCCCATCTGTTCAAAGTCCTGCTTATTGTGCAGCTCCTGAACAACGGTGGTGCGCAGTTCATAGTCCAAAGCGCCGCTGATCAGGAAGCGGATGCTTTGCTCTATCTTTTCCAAAGAAAGCCTGGAGGCGCCGGAAGCCTCGGCATATTTTTGTGGGCTGTTTTTGATGTCCATCGCCACATAGTCTATAAGACCTTCTTCTGCCAAAAGCCGGAGCATATCCGGATCAGAGCCGTTGGTATCCAGCTTCACGGCATAGCCCAGGGCTTTGATCTTTTTCAAAAGCTCGGGCAGATCCTTTTGCAAGGTGGGCTCACCGCCGGTGATGCATACGCCGTCCAAAAGGCCCATGCGCTTTTGCAAAAAGCTCAGCAGCGCTTCTTCTGCAATAGGGCTGCTACAGACACCGCCCAACAGACCTGAATTGTGACAAAAAGGGCAGCGGAAGTTGCAGCCCTGCAGAAATACCGTACAGGCGATCTTGCCGGGGTAATCCAGCAATGTCATTTTTTGCAGTCCTGCAATTACCATTTTGCTTCTCCTTTATTTCAGTAGGAAATCCACTTCATGGACTGTTTTGCCGCCGCTGATATACAATCGGCAGACCCGGCGGCTGATGCCGCAAGTAAATTCATAGTTAAAAGATCCGGCGGCTTCGGCGATTTCTTCCATTGTGATGGTGTGTGCGCCGTCGGTGCCGATCAGGGTGACGGTGTCGTTTACGGCAGTTTCGGGAATGTCTGTCACATCCACCA
>CAZLLC010000237.1:0-1433 GCA_964560245.1 uncultured Oscillospiraceae bacterium
AGATGATGCCCTTATGACCCTTTACATCCTCCGGATTGACCTCCGGCACGATCAGGGGCACCTCCGGATCCATCCGGAAAGCAGAGGAATTATCCACAAACACCGCGCCGGCCTTAATAATGGCAGGGGCGAATTTCTTTGCGATGTCATTCTCCGCAGCACCCAAAACGATGTCCACGCCCTCAAAGGCTTCCTCACAGGCAAGCTGGATCGTCACATCCTCACCCTTGAACTTCAGGGTCTTACCGGCGCTTCTTTCACTGGCAAGGGGGATCAGCTTTCCAACAGGAAAGTTCCGCTCCTGCAATATTTTGATCATTTCCTGACCCACAGCGCCGGTAGCGCCGAGGATCGCAACAGTATAGCTTTTCATAAAAAAGTTCCTCCCAGGGATTAGGGCACCTCTAAAAACTGATTTTTAGTTGGGTGCCTAAAGATTTTGACACAAATAGAAGCCCAGAAAACGCAGACATACTTTGTGTATTTCAAGTTTTATGAACTGATTAGTTGGGGCAAAAGATTGGGCTAATGTCACTTAGTTAAGTCGCACCATCGAAAAGGGGTGTCATTCTGAGCAAGCGTAGCGCGTCGAAGAATCTACGCACAATCAATATTGCACAGCAAAAATTCAGTGCGAAGATTCTTCGACTCCCGTTGGTCGCGCATCGATGACACGGTTTTCGGTACTGCAATCGTTAACTTAGTGACATTGAAGATTGGGCAGCCCGACAAAAAGAAGTTTTTAGAGGTGCCCGTTATTTTGTAAAGCTGTCGTACAGCACCCGGATGGCACTGGCAAAATCCTTATTGTCCACACCGAAGATAATATTCAGCTCATCAGGACCCTGATTGATCATACGGATATTGATACCGGCTTCACCCAGCGCCGCGAAGATCTTACCGGAAACACCGGGACGGAATGCCATCCGATGACCGACAGCGGCGATCACGGAGATATTGTCCAGCACCTCCAGCCGATCCGGCTCCACATCCTGCTGGATCTTTGCCAAAACACTGTAAAGGTGGGGCGCCACATCCTCTGTGCGGACCACCAAGGAAACATTGTCAATGCCATTGGGTACAAAATCCACGGAAATACCGTGCTTTTCCAAAACAGACAGCACCTTTCTCAAAACGCCTACCTGACTGGTCATACCCCGCTTGAACATCGTAATGATGGAAAAATCCTTCTTGCCGGTGATGCCGGTAATGATCCGGTCCGGATCGGATTCTGTATCAAAGCTTTCCTGAATAAAGGTGCCCGGATCTTCGGGTGCGTTGGTATTGCGGATATTCACCGGAATACCCTTCTCCCGGACAGGCTTGATGGTGCCTTCGTGCAGCACCTGCGCGCCTGCATAGCGCAGCTCCCGCAGTTCGTCATAGGTCACCTCAGGAATGGGCTTGGGGTTATCCACGATCCGGGGATCTGA
>CAZLLC010000238.1:0-1387 GCA_964560245.1 uncultured Oscillospiraceae bacterium
GGCAGCTTTACCGGTGTGCGCATCGGCGTGGCGGCGGCAAAGGGCTTTGCCTGGGGTCTGGACATCCCCTGCTGCGGCGTTTCCACATTGGAGGCAATGGCAGAAAATATGGGCATTTATGAGGGCGCGGTGGTGCCGGTGATGGATGCCCGGCGCAGTCAGGTCTATAATGCTGTTTTTAAGGCTTCCGGAGGCGTACTGACCCGCAGGGCAGCGGATCGCGCCATATCCCTGGAGGAGCTGGGGCAGGAGCTTTCCAAAACTGAAGGACCTGTGTATTTGGTAGGTGACGGCAGCGTATTGACCTATAACACCCTGCGTGAGCAGCTCCCCGGGCTGATTCTGCCGCCGGAGCATCGGATGCACCAGCGGGCAGCCGGCGTAGCTATAGCGGCAGAGAAAATGCTGGCACGGGGCGAAAAATGTGATGCCCAGGCGCTGACACCCAATTACCTGCGGCTTTCTCAGGCAGAGCGTGAAAGATTAGAGAAGAACAGCCGTTGATCATTGACAAGCTGTGTGACGAGCCGCTATAATAAAGAAAAAAACGATAGGAGAATAAAATATGCATTTGGATCACGATCATATTGCCGGCGGTCATCACGACCACGCCCATACCCACGAGCATTCCCACGAGCACACCCACAACGGTGTGGCGCATACCCACGCCCACAGCCACGAGCATACTCACGACCACGAACATCCCCACGAGCACGATCACCTGCACAGCGAGGGTCACGACCATCACCACAGCCACGACTGTGACGGTCAGTGCGGTGGCTGTGCTTCCCATTGCCATACCCCCATGGATGAGCTGCTGGCGCTGATGAAGTATATGATCGGTCACAACGCCGCCCACGCCAAGGAACTGGCAGATCTGGCTATCCAGCTGGAAAACGCCGGCAGTCACGCCGCCTATGAGCAGGTGATGGCGGCTGTGTCCGATTTTGAAAAGGGCAACCTGCGGCTGAGCGCTGTGATGGCCAGCCTGGATGCCGAATAAGGAGCAAAACAATGTGTCTTTCTACTGTTTATAAAAACGAAAAAAAGGAAGATGCCATCGTGATGAAAAATGTGATGGCCATCTCCTGTGACGAAACCACCGTCATCCTGACAGACCTGATGGAACGCACCGTTGCCATCGAAGGAAAGCTGCTCAGCGCCAATTTGGTGGATGGCTATGTGATTGTCCAAACCGCAGAATAAAACCAAGAGCCTGGCTCCACCGAGCCAGGCTCTTAATTGATAATTGACAATTACAAGTTACAAATTATTTTCGAAATAAGTACAATACCCCGATAACCCCCGTGTCGTCCTGAGGAGCACCGCGATGAAGGATCCTCGCAGTGAAGTGCTGCTTAGCAGAAATGATTATGCGTAGATCCTT
>CAZLLC010000239.1:0-1345 GCA_964560245.1 uncultured Oscillospiraceae bacterium
CGGCGTTGGTGTTTGGGTAAACCTTCAGAATTTCCACAGAATATTCCTGCACGGTATTGCCTGCAACGGTGGAACGAATAATGGCAGCGCCGGTGTGAACATCGTCTTTTGTGCCCACCGGCAGCCGTTCTTCTTTGGTATTCAGCGTTGCTGTTCCAAAGACCCCTTGCACGGTGTTCTTTCGGATACTGCCGATTTTTCCCGTACCGGTGACGGTACTCATCAGCTGTCCGGGTGTTCCGACCTTGCCGGTTTTAACAGCAAGCACGGATGCTTCATACACATTGCCTTCGGTCATACGCAGCAGGCTACCTGCAGCATCGTTTACACCGTGTCCCAGCGCACCAAAGGTTTGGGTTTCGGCATCGTACCAGGTGACGGTACCCACACCGGATACGCCTTGTTTTAAATAAACGCCCAGCCGGGGGCCATCGGGGGTGATCTGAGGTTTTATGCGAATTTTCATCGGCTTGCTGTCACGCATTACGGACAGCTCCACTTCCGCGCTGCTGCGCTGCAGGGCATCACGCACATCCTGGGCGGTCTGAACGGCTTTACCGTCAACGGCGGTGATCCGGTCACCCACCTGCAAGCCCGCATCCCTGGCAGTCTGCCCGGCTGTTTCGTGAAAATCTGCCACGGTAACGGTGTTGTTTTGCACCTCAAGTCCGATCACCTGACCGCCGGGCACCAAAAGCTGTGTACCCCACACAGTTTGAACGGAAAGCATCAGCATTAAAACTGTTATAATGATACGGTTTCTGATTTTTTGCAATTTTTCTCCCTCCTTTTTGTCTGCTACTTTAATATTCCTCGAAGACAGGTTCGTAACCGCTGAAAAAGTCGAAAAATCAGGTTAAAATTCCCAATTTTTAAAATGATCTCAAGATTTCGTTTTAGTAAAAAACGGAAAAACGATGTATGAATGTTTTACCTATTGACTTTATAGGTAAAGGGTGTTATATTTACCTATAGAATTGATAGGAAAATAATGGAGGGATACAAATGAACGTTTACGCAGATAACGCGGCAACAACAAAAATGAGTAAGCTTGCCATTGAAGCGATGCTGCCTTATTTTGATAAAATTTACGGAAATCCGTCCAGCCTGCACACCCCCGGTCAGGAGGCCAAGGAGGCGCTGGAGGATGCCCGCGCCCGGATCGCCAAGTGCCTGGGCTGCGACAGCCGGGAGATCTATTTTACTTCCGGTGGCAGTGAGGCGGACAATCAGGCCATCATATCCGCTGCCCGGTATGGCGCCCGGAAAGGGAAAAAGCACATTATCTCCACAGCCGTTGAGCATCACGCTGTGCTGCACACCCTGAACAAGCTGGAAAAAGAGG
>CAZLLC010000240.1:0-1336 GCA_964560245.1 uncultured Oscillospiraceae bacterium
TTTTCGCCTACTACCAGTGGCAGAGCGGCAGACGGTTTGAGGACATCGTTGCGGATGGACTTACCCTTTCTACAGTCTTCTCAATGTATATCCTTCATGAAGCAGATAATTCTAAATTCGTAAAATCTGCCGATGCTATTATTCGTAGAAACAAGGAAGCTCGGAGAACCAAACTACAGACCATCCGCAAAGCAAGAGGCTTCACCCAGCCACAGCTGAGCCAAGCCTCCGGTGTTTCCCTTCGTATGATACAACTCTACGAACAAAAACAAAATGACCTGAGCAAAGCCCAGGCGGGTGTGGTTATCAGCTTAGCAAAAGTTCTTGGCTGCGAAGTTGAGGACCTTATCGATTGACATCTTCCCTCGACGGCACCCGCCGCCGGGGGATTTTTTATGCCCATAGCAAAAAGAAAGTGCCGTCGATCGACAGCACTTTTCTCTGTTTTTTCGTAGTCTTACACTTGTTCATTGACCTGCAGCTTTTCCAGTTGCTTATTGATCCGCTCAGTCAATCGCTGGCTGACAATTGCGCTGGAGTCGATATACACCTTACCCTCGCCAACAAATAACGTTGCGGAATCAAAGCTTTTTTTCATGCCTGTAATTTCATCAAAACGGCAAACCGTTTTCTTTCCAAGGAATGTGCTATATTCAAACGAGTCATCAGTCAGCATATGAATAGTTTGGTTTTTCCAACACAAAAGCTCTGCTATTCCAGCCAGCAAAAGTACTACCGCAAACACAATACATCCAAACGGAATTGGTAATAAAACTAAAACCGTTCCCGCAATGACACCAAACATAGTAAAAAGCAATCCCATGGAAAACATCCACGCCGGCAAAAACATATCCGCTCTCGGTTGATCATCCACGAGCGTTGTTCCCCAACGCATTTTGCCGTCGCTTTTGTGGGAATAAAACTTCATTTTCACCAAACCACCCCTTTATTGCATCATAACACAATCGTATCCCATTGACAAGTAAACGGGCGTGTTGCAAAATTTGCACATCTGTCAGTAGAAACTGTAGGGACACCGCCGTAAGCGGTGTCCGCGGACACCCGAGGACGGGTGTCCCTACATAATTTCATTGTACCATAGTATACTCTCAGGGGGCATTGCAGTATTTTGCAACGCCCCCAATTGTTTAATCTAAAGGTTTCATGGTTGGAAACAGGATTACTTCGCGGATGGTGTCGGCGCCGGTCAGGAGCATGACACAGCGGTCGATGCCCATACCCATACCACCCGTGGGCGGCATACCGTATTCCATAGCATTCAGGAAATCCTCATCCAGCATTTCGGTCTCGTCGTCGCCGCGCTCCCGCTGCTCCA
>CAZLLC010000241.1:0-1327 GCA_964560245.1 uncultured Oscillospiraceae bacterium
AACTAAAGCACTTATATCCAGAAATAAAGTTTTAGTTTTAACAGAATAGTAGGGGCTCACCTGTGTTCGCTCGCCTACAATAATTTTACTGCATATTTTACATAAGCCGCGGCGTATAGTTGAAATTTCCTCAATTATTTGATACAATAAAAAACGATGTTGATATATACGGAATTTCAAATACAATTGCCAAAATGAGGTGTCAATGATGGAAAGAAAAGTGGGAACGGTTTCCAGAGGTATTCGCTGTCCGATTATTCGGGAGGGTGATGATCTGATCCATATTGTTGTAGAAAGTGTTTTGAATGCAGCACAAAGTGAAGGCTATGAAATGCGCAACCGGGATATCGTTGCAATGACGGAATCTGTTGTGGCACGGGCACAGGGCAACTATGCATCTGTAGATGCCATTGCTGCAGATGTACGCGCCAAGCTGGGCGGTGAGACTGTAGGTGTCATTTTCCCCATTTTGTCCCGCAACCGTTTTGCCATTTGCCTGCGTGGTATTGCCCGTGGCTGCAAGAAGATCGTATTAATGCTGAGCTATCCTGCTGATGAGGTGGGCAATGCGCTGGTTTCTATGGATCAGCTGGACGAGGCCGGTGTTAATCCTTACTCCGATGTGCTCACATTGGAGCGTTACCGCGAGCTGTTTGGCCAAAGCCTGCATCCGTTTACAATGGTTGACTACGTTCAGTATTATACGGATTTGATCCGTGAAGAGGGGGCGGAAGCGGAGATCATTTTTGCCAATGACCCCAGAGTGATCCTAAACTACACGAAAAATGTTTTAACCTGTGATATTCACACCAGAGCTCGCTCCAAGCGGTTGCTTTTGGACGCCGGCGCACAGCGCGTCTGCGGCTTGGATGATATTCTGAACGCGCCTGTGAACGGAAGCGGGTATAACGAACAATACGGTTTGCTGGGCTCTAATAAGTCTACGGAGGATATGGTCAAACTGTTTCCGCGGGAATGTACGGACCTGGTCGTGTCCATTCAGAAGCTTTTCTTGGAAAAGACCGGTAAGCTTGTAGAAGTTATGGTCTACGGTGACGGTGCGTTTAAAGATCCTGTAGGTAAAATTTGGGAGCTGGCAGACCCTGTGGTTTCTCCGGCGTACACTTCCGGCCTGGAAGGCACTCCCAATGAGCTGAAGCTGAAATACCTGGCGGATAATGATTTTGCCGCGCTTTCCGGCGAAGAACTGCAGGCGGCGATCAAAAAAGCAATTTGCGGCAAGGGCGATCTGTCTGGCGCAATGGCATCCCAGGGAACCACACCCCGCCGCCTGACCGATCTGATCGGTTCTCTTTGCGATCTGACC
>CAZLLC010000242.1:0-1293 GCA_964560245.1 uncultured Oscillospiraceae bacterium
GTGCCGCGTTGACCGCATCCTGACCGGTCATGGCATCCACAACCAGCATAATTTCCTGGGGCTTGACCTGCTCCTTGATGTTTTTCAGCTCTTCCATCAGGGTCTCATCGATATGCAACCGACCAGCAGTATCCAAAAATACCATATCGTGACCGTGCTGACGGGCATAAGAAACCGCTTCCTTTGCCGTCTGAACCGGGTCATTCTGACCTTTTTCAAAAACGGGAATGGAAAGCTTTTCACCGCAGACCTTCAACTGCTGGATAGCTGCTGGACGGTAAATATCACAGGCTACAAGCAAAGGATTCTTTCCCTGCCGTTTCATAAGACCTGCCAGCTTGGAGCCGTTGCTGGTCTTACCGGCACCCTGCAAGCCTACCAGCATTACAACAGTAGGTCCGTTGGGATTGATGGTAATATGCTTGGCATCACTGCCCATCAATTTGGTCAATTCTTCATCGACGATCTTGATGATCATCTGCGCCGGACTCAGCGCCTCCAGAACATCCGCGCCAACACAGCGTTCCGTAACGGATTTTACAAAATCCTTGACCACTTTATAGCTGACGTCTGCTTCCAGAAGTGCCATACGGATCTCACGCATAGCCTCCTTGACATCAGATTCCTTCAACCGGCCTTTTCCTCTTAGTCTTTTGAAAACGCCGGATATTTTTTCGGTCAAACCTTCAAATGCCATAGTTACTCCTCAAGAAAATTAACAGCTTCCATAATCTGTGCGGCATACTGCAAAACCGTTTGATTATCCGTCTTGCTCAGCGCCTCTGCCGCAGAACGGATCTGCCTGGCAGCAGCACGACATTGCATATCCCGGCGAACACAGCCGGTTTTTTCTTCCATATTCAGCAAAAGCGCTTCCGCACGGCTGAGATTATCGTGTACGCCCTGACGGCTGACCTGCAATTCCTCTGCGATCTCCGCCAAAGAAAGGTCCTGATTGTGACGCAGATCAAAGCACATCTTCTGACGGTCTGTCAGCAGATCCCCATAGTAATCAAACAAAAGGGTCATTTCCAATGCGTCCATAGAAACCTCCTTGTCAAGGCTTTTCCCTTGACACCTGACACATCATACACCATAAATACAGTCTTGTCAAGTATTTTTCCTTGACAGGTTCATTTATTCTTCCCACTGCACACAAAAATCTTGACTTTACAAATTTATGATGGTATAGTTTGTGCGTATGGAGAGTTGTCCGAGCGGTTTAAGGAGCTAGTCTTGAAAACTAGTGATTCCGAAAGGAACCTAGGGTTCGAATCCCTAACTCTCCGCCAA
>CAZLLC010000243.1:0-1273 GCA_964560245.1 uncultured Oscillospiraceae bacterium
GGAGAGTACGGGAGGTGACAAACTTACCCTCCTTGCCGGCAAAGGGCGAATCGTTGACCGCAAAGGTCATTTCGATGGTAGGATCGGAGATCTTTACAAAAGGCAGTGCTTCCGGCGCTTCCGGCGCGCACAGAGTCCGTCCGATGGTAATATCCGCCATACCGGAAAGCGCCACGATCTCACCGGCAGAAGCTTCCTGAATGGGGTTCTTGCCCAGACCGTCGTACTCATACAGGGCAACCACCTTGCCCTTTTGCCGGTATTCCCCGTCGTGGTAGTCGCAGATCGTCACTTCCTGATTGACCTTGATGGTGCCCCGTTCTACACGACCCACTGCGATTCTGCCCACATACTCATTGTAATCGATGCTGGAAACCAAAAGCTGCAGCGGCGCGTTCTGATCTCCGGAGGGTGCGGGAATATAGTTTACAATAGTTTCAAACAGGGGTTTTAAGTCCTTGCCTGCTTCGTCAGGACCGTAAGAGGCAGTGCCCTGCCGTCCGGAGCAGAATACGGTGGGAGAATTAAACTGCTCGTCGGTGGCATTCAGATCCAGCAGCAGCTCCAAAACCTCATCCATAACCTCGTGGATCCGGGCATCGGGCTTGTCCACCTTGTTGACTGCCACGATCACCTTGTGACCCAGCTCCAAAGCTTTTTGCAGTACAAAACGGGTCTGGGGCATAGGACCTTCCGCGGCATCCACCAGCAGAATAACGCCATTGACCATTTTCAGGATCCGTTCCACCTCGCCGCCAAAATCGGCGTGACCGGGGGTATCTACAATATTGATCTTATAGTCGCCATAGGTAACGGAGGTGTTTTTCGCCAAAATGGTGATGCCCCGCTCCCGCTCCAAGTCGCCGGAGTCCATCACCCGGTCCTGCGTCACCTGATTTTCACGGTAAATACCGCCCTGCTTCAGCATTTCGTCCACCAAAGTGGTCTTGCCGTGGTCAACGTGGGCGATAATGGCAATATTACGAATTTTCTCCTGATTTGCCATAAATAGTGTTCCTTCTTTCCTCAAATCGTTTCCAACAGGGTATTTTACCACAACGTTCAGCCAAATGCAACATTTCTGCACAATTTATTCTTAACATGTATCTGCACAATTTATTCTTAACATGTATCTGCACAATTTATTCTTAACATGTATGTGTCAAGTAAATATTGGCAAGATTCTTTTGGGGGAAATTTTACGCTCTGTGTTAAGTTTGTAAAGTAGTCGTCACTGCGGTAGCGGCATACAAGGGCAAAAAGGGTATGCTTC
>CAZLLC010000244.1:0-1262 GCA_964560245.1 uncultured Oscillospiraceae bacterium
GCTCGTCGAACATATTGATGACCTGTGCCTGAATAGAAACGTCCAGTGCGGAAACCGGCTCGTCACAGACGATGAATTCCGGTCTCATAGACAGGGCTCGTGCAATGCCGATACGCTGGCGCTGACCGCCGGAAAACTCGTGGGCGTAACGGTTGGCGTGCTCAGAGTTCAGACCGACTCTTGCCATCAGCTCTAAGATCCGCTCCTGGCGTTCTGCCTTATTGGCGCACATCTTATGCACATCCAAAGGCTCGGCAATAATGTCGGAAACGGTCATACGGGGATTTAACGAAGAATAAGGATCCTGGAAAACCATAGCGGTCTTTTGTCTGTACTCGATCAGATCCTTTTTTGTTTCGATCTTCTTGCCGTCAAACCAGATCTCACCGGCAGTGGGCTTATACAGGTGTAGCAGGGTTCTGCCGACCGTGGTCTTACCGCAGCCGGACTCGCCCACCAAACCTAAGGTCTCACCCTTTTTGATGGCAAAGGAAACATCGTCAACAGCCTTCAGAGGCTTGGAGGAAAAAACGCCGGTACTGATATTGAAGTACTTCTTTAAGTTGTTGACTTCAATCAAATTCTTGTTCTCGCTCATTTAAGCCTCACCGCCTTCCTCTTGAACGGCATCCTTTACATTGACCCAGCAGGCAGCGGCGTGATCCTTATTGATCTCCATACGCTCGCAGCGCTGACGCAGACAGATCTTCATTGCCGCTTCACAACGGGGCGCGAAGGGACAGCCTGCGGGCATATTCAGCAGGTCAATGGGAGTACCGGTGATGGGCTCTAACTTCTCGTCATCGTTATCCACGGTGGGAATGGAGCGCATCAGGCCCTTGGTATACTCGTGCTTGGGATTGTAGAAGATCTCGTCGGCAGTGCCCTGCTCACAAATAGAGCCGGCATACATCACGATCACTTCGTCGCACATCTGCGCCACAACGCCCAGATCGTGGGTGATCATAATAATGGCCATACCCAGTTCCTTCTGCAGCGACTGCATCAGCTCCAGGATCTGCGCCTGAATGGTCACATCCAGTGCGGTGGTGGGCTCGTCAGCAATCAGAATATCCGGTTCGCAGGCCAGTGCCATTGCGATCATCACGCGCTGGCGCATACCGCCGGAAAACTCAAAGGGATACTGCTTCATACGCTTTTCGGGGTCGTTCACATTGACCAGACGAAGCATCTCAACAGCGCGCTCATAAGCCTGCTTTTTATTGCGGTTGGTGTGCAAAAGGATCGCTTCCATCAGCTGA
>CAZLLC010000245.1:0-1259 GCA_964560245.1 uncultured Oscillospiraceae bacterium
CAGCTCGACCATCTTCTCTACCATTGCGTCCATACCCTCGTAGGTCTTGGGATCCAGGATCTCTACGCCGTCAATGTTGAAGCCGCCGGCAGCAGCATTGGCCTTTACTTCCTCCACGTTGCCCACCAGAATGGGGGTCAGGAAACCGCCTTCCACCAGACGGGCAGTGGCTTCCAGAATTCTGGCATCGTGACCTTCGGTAAAGACGATCTTCCGGGGATTGGCTTTCAAAGTTTCGATCATTGCATTGAACATAACTTCGTTCCTCCAATTATTTGGGCGTTGCCCATATTTTTACAGATAAATTATACATCACAATTTCTTTATTCGCAACCGTTTTCAAAAAAATCTTTATGCCCCCGCCTTGTCTGTGAAGAAATACTTTTCAAAATGGTAAAATAAACCGCTTTATTTTACTAAAAAAGTACTTTATTTTTACAGAATTTTCTCATACAATATAATTACAAAGCAAAGCATTGCGAAAAGGAGGTATTTGGTATGAATATGCAGGCTCTGTTTTGGTTTGTTCTGCTGGTGGTGTTTTTACTGGTGGAGGCAGCAACCGTCACAATGGTGTCAACGTGGTTTGTGATCGGCGCGCTGGCCGCGATGATCGTCAGCTTCTTCTGTAATCTGATCTGGCTGCAGGTCGTGGTCTTTTTGGCGTTCTCCATAACGATGCTGTTTTTGCTGCGTCCGGTAGTCCGCAAGTACATCCATCCCAAAATCGTCCGCACCAATGTAGATTCGGTGATCGGCACCACCTGCCGGGTGGTCACAGCCATCGATAATGTGGAAGGCGCCGGTCAGGTGAGGCTGGGCGGGATCGAATGGTCCGCCAGAAGTACCGACGGCGATCCCATCGAAAAAGATACACTTGTCCAGGTTGACCGGGTCGAAGGAGTAAAGGTCTTTGTCACGGCAGTAAAATAAAGGAGGAAAAATTATGGAAGTTATTATCATCGTTGCCCTGATCATCATCGTGTTGGCGCTGATCGTTTCCAACATCCAGGTGGTCCAGCAGTCCAGAGCTTATGTTATCGAACGCTTAGGTGCATTCCACGCTGTTTGGGGCGTAGGTCTGCATCTGAAGATCCCCTTCATTGATCGGGTTGTGCGCCGGGTCACCCTGAAGGAGCAGGTTTACGACTATCCGCCCCAGCCCGTGATCACCAAGGATAATGTTACCATGCAGATCGACACGGTGGTCTATTTCCAGATCACTGACCCCAAGCTGTACGCCTACGGCGTGGAGCAGC
>CAZLLC010000246.1:0-1175 GCA_964560245.1 uncultured Oscillospiraceae bacterium
GACCGATAAACTTTGCGATGATAAACAGTGCGCCAAAAGAGCAAAGCGCCGTAATGCAAAGATACAGAAAATTCATTATTCAGCTCCTTCCTGGGGATCTGTCTGCTGGAAACGGGTGTATTTCTGACCTGGGATCAACGCCACATTCCTGGCCTTTGCCAGTTCGGATACGGTCACAAAGTGAAATCCGCGCTTCTGCAGTTCATCTATGATCACAAACGCCGCTTCTACAGAACTATCGGACATATCGTGCAGGAGGATCACATCTCCGTCCCCCACGTGGCTGATGACCTCTTTTTCGATGGCTTGGGTATCGTGGGTGGCCCAGTCCTTCGGGTCAACCGACCAGGACAGTACACAAAGCCCCATCTCTGCTGCCACCGGCTGAACAAATTCTCCGCAAAATCCGCCGGGAGAGCGCAGAAAGAAGACGGGGCACTCTGCCGGAACCAAGGCCATTGTTTTTTCAATCTCCTGTTTTATATCGCGACGGCACATATTCTGCATAGACTTGTGACTGTAGCCGTGGAGTCCAATCTCGTGTCCCTCCTGAAAGATCCGCTCCGTCAGCTCCGGATACTGCTCCATACGGTAGCCGCACAGAAGGAAGGTGGCTTTGGCATCACGTTCCTCCAACCCTTCCAGCAGTCTCCTGGTAAACCTGCCTGATGGGCCATCATCAAAGGTAAGGGCCACCAGCTTTTCGTTTTCTGCCGCCCGAACCGGAAAGCAAAGAAAGACAAAACAAAAAATCAATGCAATCAATCGCTTCAAAACAGTCACATCCTCCAATAAATGATCTGCGGTTACTTTTCCACAAAATTCGCATGCCATTCAAGGAAATGATCTGACAAACAGACTTTTCCATTTTATCCATCAACATACCGGTTGTAATATGATATGGCTTCGTTTATAATCTGCTCGCGGCAAAATTTTAACTTAGGAGATACGATTATGTTTTGTTTTCAATGTGAGCAAACCGCAAAATGCACCGGCTGCACGGGCAGTGCAGGTGTCTGCGGAAAGAAAAATGATACAGCGCAGCTTCAGGACGAGCTGACTGGGGCGCTGATCGGTATGGCACGGGCTGTCGGGAGCAGCGCTTCACTCAGCGATTCTGCCGCTGCTTTGGTTGTGGAAGGTCTGTTTGCTACGCTGACCAATGTGAATTTTGA
>CAZLLC010000247.1:0-1175 GCA_964560245.1 uncultured Oscillospiraceae bacterium
GGACTATCCGGTTATGAGCCGGAGGCTCTAACCAACTGAGCTAAGGGCCCGAATTATGGGTGCCAAAGCACCATCGCCGGGTTATTATACCACTCAGCCACGATTCTGTCAAGATTTGTTTTTCAAATATGACCAAATTTTCAAACCGGCACTGCGTAAAAGCACAGTGCCGGTCATTTTATGCTTCTTTGGAGCTGTCGCTCTTTTTCGGCAGGCGGCTTTTTCTGTGCCGCTGGCCGTTATTTCTGCCGTCAGGTTCCGCTTTTTCCACTCTTCGGGCATAGGCTTCCGCAGCTTCCGAGGTGGCTTCATAGGTCAAGCGGCTGACACGGATCCTTCCGTCGCCCTGCTCAGACAGTCTTACCCGAATTAAAAATTTGCCATGTTCCGGGCAGGTCGCCAGATCCATATACCGCCGACCGGGTTGAGAAAACCATCGGGAGCCCAGCATCTGCCGACCGCAAACAGGACACTGATTTTCCGTGCCGGACATTGCTGACAGTGCTGCCCGCTTGTCCGAATAATCATAAAAAACCTTGCGGCTGATACAGCCGGGAAGCTCTGCGCCGTGGAATCCGTTGACGTGCTCTTTCAGCGCGCTGTCATATTCTGCCGCGCCTTTCTTTAAATCCAGTCTGGCGCAGATCAGCGCCGTGTGGTAGGCATCGCCCAGCGCATCGTGGGCAGGTCTGGAAGGCTCGATCCCGAACATCTCCATTGCGGTTTTCAAGGCTTTCTGCGCGTTGGCGCCATCGGTCTGCGCATTGAAGATCATTTGGGCGTTATACCAGCGGCTGACCCAGCTGTCATCCAAGCCATAAAGCTGCAGATTTTCTTTCAGGATCGTAATATCATCGAAGCCCCAAGTCAGGAAAATAATATCCTCACCGCACCACTGACGGAAACGGGCCATTGCCTCCGGCATAGCGATGCCCTCTTCCCGGATCTGGGCTTCCTTGATGCCGGTCAGCTTGCTGACTCTGCGGTTCAGCCGCCGATAATACTTGGGCTTGATCAGTACCTGAAATTCATCAGCCACCTGCTGGTCTTCCGTTACACGAACCGCACCCACCTGCAGGATCTCACCACGGATCTGCACCGGCAGCACCTTCTTAGATGACGGTGAGCCCGGCCAGGGCTGATTCCATTCCATATCCAAAACGATATAATCCATT
>CAZLLC010000248.1:0-1150 GCA_964560245.1 uncultured Oscillospiraceae bacterium
ATCAACAACCCTGAATTCGCTGGTGTCCGTTCTCTGGAAGGCGTTGCTCCCACCAAGAACCGTACTGTCTATACCATTGCTGTTGCTACCACCGCCGGTACTGCTGCTGAAGCTACCATTAACTATGTTATTACTGATGTTGAACGCAAGCGTAAGTTTGTCTGTGTTGACGTCAATGACATTCCCGATGTGGCCATCGTTGATCCCGACATGATGTCCACCATGCCCAAGGGCCTGACCGCTTCCACCGGTATGGACGCCCTGACCCACGCCATCGAGGGCTACACCACCAAGGCTGCCTGGGCATTGCCGGACTGCCTGAACCTGGAAGCCATCCGTCTGATCGGCAAGAGCCTGCGTGGCGCTGTGAATAACGAAGCTGAGGGCAGAGAAGGTATGGCATTGGGTCAGTTCGTCACCGGTATGGCATTCTCCAATGTGGGCCTGGGTATTGCCCATTCCATCGCCCATACACTGGGCGCGGTGTATGACACGCCCCACGGCGTGGCTTGCGCAATGATGCTGCCTATCGTTATGGAATTTAACGCCGATGTCACCGGCGAAAAGTACAAGGCTATTGCCGAAGCAATGGGCGTGGACACCACCGGTATGGATCAGGCTGCCTACCGTAAGGCCGCTGTGGATGCCGTCCGTCAGCTTTCTGTGGATGTGGGTATCCCCACCAAGCTGCCTGCCATCAAGGAAGAAGATCTGGAGTTCCTGGCACAGTCTGCCTATGCCGATGCCTGCGCGCCCGGCAACCCCAAGGAAGCTTCCGTTGAGGATATGAAAGCGCTGATCCGTCAGCTGATGTAATTACATAAAAAAATGAGGGGCTGTTGCCCCTCATTTTTTTATACATTAAACAGAAAGTTGACGATGTCGCCGTCTTTCATTACATATTCCTTGCCCTCACTGCGGACCTTGCCCTGGCTCTTGGCGTTGGCCATAGTGCCGCAGTCCTTCATATCCTCGAAAGCAATCACTTCCGCGCGGATAAAGCCCCGCTCAAAGTCGGTGTGGATCTTACCGGCAGCCTGGGGTGCCTTGGTGCCCTTCTTAATGGTCCAGGCACGGCATTCGTCAGAACCGGCAGTCAGGAAGGAGATCAGACCCAGCAGGGCATAGGAGCTGCGGATCAGCTTGTCCA
>CAZLLC010000249.1:0-1147 GCA_964560245.1 uncultured Oscillospiraceae bacterium
GAGGCAAAGGAGGCTTTGGAGGATGCCCGCGCCCGCGTGGCAAAGTGCTTAGGCTGTGAACCCCGGGAGATTTACTTTACTTCCGGCGGCAGTGAGGCAGACAATCAGGCCATCATCTCCGCCGCCCGCTACGGCGCAAGAAAAAATAAAAAGCACATTATTTCCACTGCTTTTGAGCATCACGCTGTGCTGCACACCCTGAACAAGCTGGAAAAAGAGGGCTTTGAGGTCACATTGCTGGATGTGAAGAATAACCACAATATTACTGCCCGGCAGGTGAAAGACGCCCTCCGGGAGGACACCTGTCTGGTCACCTGTGTTTACGGCAACAATGAGATCGGCTCTGTGCTGCCCATTGCTGAGATCGGCGCTGTTTGCAAAGAAGCCGGCGTGCCTTTTCACACGGATGCGGTGCAGGCAGTGGGGCATATTGCTATTGATGTGAAGGCGCAGAATATTGATATGCTCAGCCTGTCTGCCCACAAGTTCCACGGCCCTATGGGCATCGGCGCGCTGTACTGCCGCCGGGGCTTTCCGCTGGTCAATTTGATCGACGGCGGCGCGCAGGAACGGGGCAAGCGTGCCGGTACAGAAAATCTGCCGGCAATTATGGGTATGGCTGCCGCCTTGGAGGACGCCTGCGCCCATTTGGAAGAGAACACAAAAAAAGTATCCGCTTTGCGTGACAAGCTGGTGGAGGGTCTTTCCAAGATCCCCCACTGCGCCCGCAACGGTGACCCGGCGCATTGCCTGCCCGGCATCGTCAGCTTCTGCTTTGAGGGCATTGAGGGCGAGTCCTTGTTACTGCTCTTAGACGCCAAGGGTGTGGCAGCATCCTCCGGTTCTGCCTGTACCTCCGGTTCTTTAGATCCCAGCCACGTGCTGCTGGCCATCGGTCGGGTGCACGATGTGGCCCACGGCTCTCTGCGCTTGAGCCTGAGCCATTACAACACAGAAGAAGAAATGGACCATATTTTGACAGCCGTACCGGAAGTGGTGGCGCTGCTGCGGAATATGTCGCCGGTGTGGCGTGACCTGCAAAACGGTGTCCGGGAATATATTTTATAAGGAGAGAGAATTATGGCGCTTTACAGTGAAATTGTTATGGATCATTTGAAGGATTTAGAGGCAGTTGCTTATGTACGTT
>CAZLLC010000250.1:0-1132 GCA_964560245.1 uncultured Oscillospiraceae bacterium
CACGATGAACGGGAGCAGACCCTGAACCAGCTGCTGGTGGAAATGGACGGCTTCAGCAAAAGTGAGGGCGTGATCGTCCTTGCGGCCACCAACCGTCACGATATTTTGGATCCGGCGCTTCTTCGTCCCGGTCGTTTTGACCGGCAGATCTATGTAGGCGTTCCCGATGCTTCCGAGCGTGAGGAAATTCTGAAGGTTCACGCCAAGGGCAAGTGCCTGGATGATTCTGTGGATTTGAAGACTCTGGCGCTGGCAACCTCCGGCTTTACCGGTGCGGATCTGAGTAATCTTTTGAACGAAGCAGCCATTTTGGCGGCAAGAGCAGACCGTCCTGCCCTGAATATGGACGATCTGAATGAAGCAATGATGAAGGTGCTGGCAGGACCTGAAAAGCGCAGCCGTGTCCGTTTGCAGAAGGATCTGCAGCTGACAGCCATTCACGAAGCCGGTCACGCCGTGGCGATGTACAGCCTGCCCACTCACGATCCGGTGCGTCAGATCTCCATCATTCCCCGTGGCAGAGCCTTAGGATTGACCTGGACACAGCCGGATCAGGAAAGCACCCATTTGACCCGTAATGAAATGTACGAACAGATCGTGGGTCTGCTGGGCGGTCGTGTGGCAGAAGAACTGTTTTTGAAGGATATTTCTACCGGCGCCTCCAATGATATTGACCGGGCCTCCAAGCTGGCGCGGGATATGGTCGGTCGCTACGGTATGTGTCAAAGCCTGGGTACGGTGTCCTATACAGGCGGCGAGGAGCTGTTTATCGGCCGTGACTTTGAGCGGACAAAGAGCTACTCTGAAAAGGTCGCCGGTACGATGGACGATGAAGTGAAGCTCCTCATCGATAAGGCATATAAGCATTGTGCGGAAATTTTGACCCGGGACAGTGACAAGCTGAAGGAAGTGGTCAAGTTCCTGTTGGAAAACGAAACAATGTCCGGCGCCCAGTTTGAAAGCTGTATGAAGGGCGAGCCCATCGATACAGCTTCTGCAACCTCCCTGTTTGACGCCTTTAAAACCGAAGAATAATCCAATCGCCTGCCGTTTCCCGGCAGGCGATTTTTATCAATACGGAAGGCATATATGCCTTCCCTACGATGACGAACGCACCAAAGGCTCCCCTTTG
>CAZLLC010000251.1:0-1121 GCA_964560245.1 uncultured Oscillospiraceae bacterium
AAGGAGATCGACGGCAAGCTTTGCGAGCCCATCGAACGGATGGTTGCCGATGTACCCGAGGATTGTATGGGCTCGGTGATCGAGAAAATGGGACGCCGGAAGGGTGACCTGCTGTCTATGACCCCTATGGGCAGCCGTTACCGCTTGGAGTTTTTGGTGCCTTCCCGCGGTCTTTTTGGCTACCGCAATGAATTTTTGACCGACACGAGGGGCGAGGGCATTATGTCCTCTGTTTTGGAAAGCTACGCGCCCATGAAGGGTCAGATCGAACGGCGTCTTACCGGCTCGCTGATCGCTTTTGAGACCGGCGATGCCTGCTCCTACGGTCTTTTTAATGCCCAGGAGCGGGGTGCGCTGTTTATCGGCGCCGGCACACCGGTGTACGCCGGTATGGTGGTTGGCATTTGCAGCCGCAACGAGGATATGACCGTTAACGTCTGCAAGAAAAAGCAGCTGACCAATATGCGTGCCTCCGGCTCTGACGAAGCCCTGCGGCTGGTCAGCCCCAAGGTGTTCTCTTTGGAGCAGTGTCTGGAATTTTTGGCAGACGACGAGCTTTTGGAATGCACCCCCAAGAGCCTGCGTATCCGCAAGCGCACATTGGATCACGCAGCCCGTATGCGTGAGGTTATGAAGCGCCGCGCTCAAGAATAATACCGATGGCGTTTAGAGTGTGTCATCCTGAGTGAGCGACAGCGAATCGAAGGATCTTCGCACCGTCCGTAATGCGTAGATTCTTCGCTTGCGCTCAGAATGACATTTTCTTAAGTGTCTGGCATTATGCACTTTTCCAAAAATAGCCTTGAGGTTTTGCGTTTCGTGTGTTATAATACGCTTGCAGATGCTGTCTGCAAAGGATTTTATAGATCACCGCCGGTTCTTCCGGTGGAAAGGAGTTATTTGATATGAAAACAAAAGCAGTTCGTATCCACGGCAAAATGGACCTGCGTCTGGACGAGATCCAACTGCCCGATGTAGGACCCGATGATGTTCGGATCCGTGTGGTTTCCGACTCCCTGTGTATGTCCACCTACAAGGCCGCTATCGAAGGCGGTGACCACAAGCGTGTGCCCAACAACTGTGACGAGAATCCCACCATTGTGGGTCACGAGTTCTGCGGC
>CAZLLC010000252.1:0-1107 GCA_964560245.1 uncultured Oscillospiraceae bacterium
AAGTGGTCAAGGACGGACAGCTCGTCATCGTTGATGAGTTTACCGGACGTGTGATGTACGGCAGACGGGATACTGAGGGCCTGCATCAGGCCATTGAAGCCAAGGAGCGGGTGGACGTTGCCAGCGAAAGCAAGACCTTGGCAACCATCACCTTCCAGAATTTCTTCCGTCTTTACAGCAAGCTGTCCGGTATGACCGGTACGGCGCTGACCGAGGAAGAAGAATTTGCTTCCATTTATAATCTGGACGTGGTGGAGATCCCCACCAACCGCCCTGTTGCCCGGCTCGACCATACGGATGTGGTCTATAAGACAGAGCTGGGTAAGTTCCGTGCCATTGTGGAGCAGGTGAAGCTGTGCCACGAAAAGGGTCAGCCGGTGCTGGTGGGTACGGTTTCCATTGAAAAAAGTGAGCTGCTTTCCAAGGTGCTGAAGAAAAGCGGCATCCCCCATAATGTGCTCAATGCCAAAAATCACGAGCAGGAAGCTTATATTGTAGCACAGGCCGGTAAATTCGGCGCTGTGACCATTGCCACCAATATGGCAGGCCGTGGTACGGACATCGTGCTGGGCGGTAACGCCGAGTATATGGCGATGAACGAGCTGCGGAAAAAGAATGTTCCCGAGGAATTGCTGCAGCAGGCAAACGCCTATTCTGAAACAAATGATCCGGAAATTCTGGCGATCCGTCAGGAGTATAAGGAGCTGTACGCCCATTTCCGTCAGCAGATGGCGCAGGAGGCACAGAAGGTTCGGGAGGCGGGCGGTCTGTATATCATCGGCACAGAGCGGCACGAATCCCGCCGTATCGATAATCAGCTCCGAGGCCGATCCGGCCGTCAGGGCGATCCCGGTGAAAGCCGGTTCTACCTGAGCCTGCAGGACGATCTGATGCGCCTGTTCTCCTCAGACCGGATCATGACGATGATGGACACCTTGGGTCTGGATGAGGATATGCCTATTGATGCCAAAATACTTTCCGGCGCAGTGGAAAATGCTCAGAAAAGTGTGGAAAGCCGCAACTTCCGTGCCAGAAAGAACGTTTTGGAGTATGATAACGTGATGAACACCCAGCGTGAGGTGATCTACGCCCAGCGGCAGAAGGTGC
>CAZLLC010000253.1:0-1102 GCA_964560245.1 uncultured Oscillospiraceae bacterium
TCTTCCAAAGTTTCCTGAATGAATTTGGTCTTTCCGGAATCCAAAAAACCGGTGAATACATAAACAGGGATCTGTACCATCGCTTACACCCCAAACAGTTCGGTAACCCGATCTTCCTGAAGCTGAGCGCCGATCACACACAGCTTACCGGTCACATCCGCGCCGCCCATCCGGACGTTTTGCTCTCCGGGCACATAATCAAAATGGATCCAGCCGCCATCGGCGCAGGCAATGATGCCCTTGGCACGAAGCACCATACCGTAATCACCGGAATCCAGCGCCTGCAGTGCATTTTCAATATCCTGCACCGTGTACTTCTTCGTTGTTTCCACGCCCCAGGAAGTAAAGACTTCATCGGCGTGATGGTGATGATGGTCGTGATGATCGTGACCGCAGCAGCAGTGACCGTCCTCGTGGTGGTGATGATGGTGCTCCTCCTCGTGATGGTGACAGCTGTGATGCTCACCCTCTTCGTGATGATGGTGGTGATGCTCCTCACCGTGATGGTGACAGCAGTGATGCCCGTCCTCCCCGTGGTGATGGTGGTGATGCTCCTCCTCGTGATGATGGCAGCAGTGATGCCCGTCCTCCCCGTGGTGATGATGGTGCAGTTCTTCCTCTAACTTCTTCAGCTCGTCTGCTACTTTTGCCGTGCCTTCCATAGCCTGCAAAAGCTGCTTGCCGGTCAATTCTGTCCAGGGTGTGGTCACGATGGCAGCGTGGTCATTATGTTCCCGCAGCATCGCCACAGCATTGTCCAGCTTCTCCTGTGTGATTGAATCCGTTCGTGACAGCACGATGGCTGCAGCAGTTTCCACCTGATCGTTATAAAACTCGCCAAAGTTTTTCATATAAACCTTGACCTTGCCGGCATCCACCACCGCAACGGTGTTGCCCAGCACGGCACCCTCCACCTTCTCAACGGCGGCTTTCACATCGGACAGCTTGCCTACACCGGAGGGCTCAATGATGATCCGATCCGGCGCGTAGGTATCGATGGCTTCCCGGAGGGCTTTACCGAAATCGCCCACCAGCGAGCAGCAAATACAGCCGGAATTCATTTCTGTAATGTTGATGCCCGCATCCTGTAAAAAGCCGCCGT
>CAZLLC010000254.1:0-1068 GCA_964560245.1 uncultured Oscillospiraceae bacterium
TTTGCGTTGCAGATGCCTGTGTAGTCGGAACGGTCGCTTCAGGCTTTTGCGTTGCAGCTGCCTGTGTGGTCGGAACAGTCGCTTCAGGCTTTTGCGTTGCAGATGCCTGTGTAGTCGGAACAGTCGTTTCAGGCGTTTGTGTTACAGATACCTGTGTTGTTGAGACCTGCGTTTCAGAGGTCTGCGGCTCAGAAGCTTGCGTTTCAGAGGTCTGTGTTTCGTTCGTTTCCGTTAGTGATCCGTCTGTTTCATTTGTATTTATTTCTTCTGTTGCAGGATCTGTAGAATCATCGCCAAAAACAATATCCACATTTTCACCAAAGGCAATATCCGCATTCACATCTTCGTCATCAAAATTAAAATCCATTCCTTTTGTGTCGGCAAGATCGATATCCTCCTGCCCGTCAGCGTTTTCTTTATATTCAGCACAGCCGGAAAAAACACTAAGCATTATCAGAAGCGACAGAGCGGCCGCCAGTGTTTTTTTCATTGGGTTTACCTCCTTCTTAGAGTCCGGTTACAGTCGTCTCCTGTTTGGAGCGTGTGATCTCCAGATTTTCGTTTCCGCAGCGGAGCTTGTCGATCATTTCCTTTTCCTTCGACACATCCCGCAGTGTTACATTGTAAGTAAGACGGAACATATACACAATACCATCGAATGCTTAATAGTAGCTGAATAGAAGCACAAATTTTATGAAAGAATTGCAAATAGTTTTGGGGTATTTAACAGAAAGCTGAGGTCTGTCTAACTGAATTATACTTCGGTAACCCAAGAAAAACAAGCCGTTTTGTTGCTCCCTCCCGATTTTCGGTTTTTGACTATCTTAAAAGTAAGGTTTTTCGGTTTCTATGTTAATGGCGTAACGCTTGCCGACGAAATGTAGGGACCGGCGTCCTTACCTCCCTCTTTGAGGGAGTAAAAAGCCTCCCCTGCAGGGGAGGTGGCCGAGCGCAGCGAGGTCGGAAGGGTGAAAAAGTTGTTTTATGGTGGTTTTCCACCCCTCAGTCTCGCTTCGCTCGACAGTGCTCTGCGGAGCACCCGGTCGCGGCTCTGACAGCCCACCGGGC
>CAZLLC010000255.1:0-1061 GCA_964560245.1 uncultured Oscillospiraceae bacterium
GAAGCTGTCACCGAAGGTGACTGATGAGGTGTGCAGAAGGCAGTAGCTTTGAACGGAAGCTTTGGGCGAAATTGCAATGCGGTAACACCTCATCCGGCCCTGCGGGCCACCTTCTCCTCAAGGAGAAGGCTTTTGCATTGGGGTCGATTGAGAAACATTGACAAGGATGGAAAATGCCGAATAAATCAGCGTTTACTAAAAAGGAGAATGGAACAATGAACGAAGTGATTGTAACAAAAGAAAACTTTCAGCAGGAGGTTTTGCAATCGGACAGACCGGTGATCCTGGACTTTTGGGCCACCTGGTGCAGCCCTTGCCGGATGCTTGCGCCTACCTTGGAGCAGATCGCAGAAGAGCGGGAAGACATCAAGGTATGTAAAGTGGATGTGGATGAGCAGCGGGAGCTGGCGATCCAATTCGGCATTCAGAGCATCCCCACACTACTGATCTTCGAAAATGGCAAAGAGACAGACCGCTCCATCGGTGTCGTTTCCAAAGAAAAAATCCTCAAAATGATCGATTAAAGCGATTAAAAGTAAGCAAAATCAGAAATTAGCGCACCAACACACCCTCTCCCTATGGGAGAGGTGTCGCCGTAGGCGACGGAGAGGGTCCTCTCAGTCTCGCTTCGCTCGCCAGCTCCCCCAAAGGGGGAGCGTGTAATAAGGTAAACAATAATTTACAGAAAAAACAATTGTCCATTGTCAATTAAAAAATCGATGGTGTCGAATGACACCATCGATTTTTTTATTTACACATCTTTGCTCTTGGTGGCGATCTCCAGCAGACACTTGCTCAGGAAATCGGCGGGGGTCATAGCGCCCAGATCGTCGCCCTTACGGGTACGGACGGACACGGTGCCGTTTTCCATATCCCGGTCACCTACCACCAGCATATAAGGCACTTTCTGCAGCTGTGCTTCACGGATCTTGTAGCGCAGCTTTTCGCTGCGGCAGTCACTTTCGGCCTTAATACCGGCAGCCTTCAACTGCGCTACCAGCTCGTTGGCATAATTGTGGGTACGGTCGGTGATGGGCAGTACCCGAACCTGCTCCGGCATC
>CAZLLC010000256.1:0-1032 GCA_964560245.1 uncultured Oscillospiraceae bacterium
GCATCCGGAAGCTCCTGTCTCCGGTTATGCCGCCACCTTTGCAAAGCCCGGTCTGACAGACGGCGTAAAGTGCAGCCTTTGCGGTGAGATTTTGGTGGAGCAGGAGGTAATTCCCCAATTGGTTGCCCGGGTCGATCAGTGGAATATGGTTCTGTCCGACGACCTGACTGTGAATTTCTATTTAGAAATCACCGGGGAGATATTAGGCTCTACAAAAATTCTTCTGAATATTGGCGGTGAGAGCCAAACAATTGCCGCCAATACGCTTGCGCAGACCGATGACGGAAAATATCTGCTGTCTGCCAACATTTCCGCAGCACAGATGAATGACGATATTATGATCGTGTTCACCAACGGCGGCTACATCACAGGCTCTGCCACCTATTCGGCAAAGCAGTACTGTGATCAGATCCTTCAGGAGGATACACACAGTGCCTATCACGGTCTGGTTAAGGAAATGCTCCACTACGGCGCAATGGCGCAGGTTTATTTCGACTATAATGCCGATGAAATTTCCTACACCGAAACTGATGGCGTTGCAGCGCAGGATGTTCCTGAGCAGCCTGAAAATGAAATAGCTGTAACCGGCCAATTGCAGAATATCTCCTTCTACGGCGCCAGCCTGATCTACCGGGACAGAATTGCAGTACGGTATTATTTCAGCTATGAGGGGGATCTGTCCCAGTTTACATTTGATGCAGGTGCGTTGCCCATCAGCCTTGGTATAAAGGACGGTATGGTCTATGTGGAGGTTGCGGATATCCTGCCCCAAAATCTGGATCAGCAGATCACTTTGACGGTGACCGATTTGGAGGGCGATCAGCTTTCCGTTGCTTACGGACCTATGAATTACATTGTCCGTATGTATCAAAAGGATAACGAGAACCTGAAAAATCTGCTGAAAGCGCTGTATAATTACCACCTTGCAGCAAAAGCGCTGACAGTATAAACGCCATTCACACCTGGTGCAAGATCACCGACTCCGCCGGAAATGTGATCTATACCAGCATCGTCAAATTGACTGTGAAATAA